>QNDP01000009.1 GCA_003645975.1 Candidatus Hydrothermota bacterium
AATACGAAGGCATGCTGCTCCGTGTCGAAAATGCGGTTTGTGTCGATCCTGACTTGGGCTATGGCGAATGGCTGGTCGATGACGGCACAGGCCCGCTCCGCATCGATGACTACATCTACCACTTTACGCCTGACTCCGGAACTACTTACAACATAACTGGAATTCTGCACTACTCTTACGGTAACTACAAACTTGAGCCTCGCAGTGCGGATGACATCGAAGTCGTTCAAATTCATGATGTTGCACTTACACAGATCGTCGAACCGTCCGAAAACCTCTACAACATCGGAACGACGATTATGCCGAGCGTGATGCTGAAGAACAACGGGACTGCGGCTGAGAGCGTCACGGTTACCGTAACGGTCTCCATCCCGGTGTTGACCAAGAGGAGCTTTGCCAAGAGCATCGCAGCCGACGATGGCATGGCTTCTAAACAGGATTCCGTCGTCTATGAAGAGGAACTCGTGGTGCCTGTCGATCCGGGCGATTCCGTGCTCGTCATCTTCAACGAGGTAACCCTCGAATGGCCGGGCGATGTCATGTTCGGATTCACTGCGACGATTCCTGAAGACGACATCAACCCCGATGACAACACCATCGGAACAAGCATCTTCGTTGTGGAACACGATGCTGCGGTTACCGAGATAGTCTCGCCGACGGAGCCGATTTACAATCTCGGGGATGTCATTGTGCCAGAGGCTGTTGTCGCCAACAACGGCAACATGGCTGAGGACATCGATGTCTATGTGCGGATCTGCCTCTACGGTGAAGAGGTCTATTCCGACATGGCGACCGTCTCGGTCGATGCAGGTGCAACGGCATCGGTCTCCTTCGACGGGTTCACAATCGGTCAGCCCGGCGATTACACGGTGGTCTTCTGGACATCGGTCTGCTGCGACCTCGATGCGACGAACGACACGATGATGACGAGCTTCTTTGTGCCTGAACAGGTCTTGCCTGACACCCAGGCGTTCTTCGAGCCGTCCGCAGGCTCTGGATGGGAGTTTGGCACGCCGCAAGCAGGGCCTGGCGCTGCCTACGAGGGCGAAAACGCATGGGGAACCGACCTCGATGCCAACTATCCTGACAACGCCGATTGGCGGCTCGTAACGCCTCCAATCACTATCACCGGCGAGCATCCGGTCATGATGTTCTACCACTGGTATGCGTTCTCGGACGCTGACGGTGGCAGGGTCGAATACTCGACCGATTTTGGCGAAACTTGGACTCCGATAGAGCCTGAAGGTGGTTATCCGGGCTATTCCGATGTGTTCGGCAGCGATGCGTTTGTCGGCAGCAGCGACGGCTGGCAACTCGTTACATTCGACCTCTCCGGACTGGGCGACGGCGTCTATCTCTTTGCTCTCCATTTCATGTCGAACGATGCTGGCAACGACGCCGGCTGGTTCATCGACAACTTCATGTTGACCGACCTTTCCAGCGAAGTGCCGGGCGATGTGCGGGCTGTGGAGATCGGGCTGCCTGAAGCGACACTGCATGTTGGCGAGATGTTCCATCCATGGGCGGTTGTGGCGAACAACCTGTTCGGGCCTACAACCTCGTTCTATGTGCACGCCAAGATTTTCGGACCCGACGGAGACCTGCTTTACAACTACCGTGTGCTTGTGGAAGACCTTGGCGCTGGTGAAGTTGACACGGCTTACTTCCCATCGGCGTTTATCCCGGTGACTTCAGGCACTCATCGCATCGAACTGACCGTCGTCAAAGCAGGCGACCCTGTGCCGATGAACAACACATTGACCGCAACATTCGATGTCATGTCCGGAAAAGCACTTGCAGGCGTCGGCACAGAGATACCAAGAGCCTTCTACCTCGCACCCGTGAAACCGAATCCGTTTAGGACGGCGACAACGGTGGAGTTTGGTCTGCCGAGAGCGGCACATGTCGAGATCGGCGTCTATGATGCAACTGGAAGACTTGTCAAATTGCTCGTGGACGGCGAATTCGCCGCTGGAATCCACAATGTCGGATGGGACGGCAGGAATGCGTCGGGCAGCCGTGTGGCAGCGGGCGTCTATTTCGTGCGTATGCGCACATCGACCGGATTCTCCGCTGTGAAACGGATTCTGATGCTCGAATAGCGAACCATTTGGTGGGCAAGTTCTTGGGGAGGGCCTCGCGCCCTCCCTTTTTGTTTTTGGGGGTGATGTTATTTTTGGCTATTTGTTAAATTTGACTGTCATAATGTCGTTATCTTAGAATTTGTTTCGCTATGAATAAAGATTACAGTCCGTTTACCCCTGGAAATCCTGTTCCTGTGGAACTTTTTGTTGGTAGAAAGGAGCAGATTGAGGAGATGCTGCGCTATGCGGTGCAGGCAGCTAACGGACGGATGGAGAATGTCTTCCTCATCGGAGACAGGGGCATCGGTAAAAGTTCTTTTGCCTCATTTTTGAGACATCTTCTTGAGGAAAAATATGGATTTTTACCAGTCCATGTATTTCTCGGCCGTATAGATACACTTACCGGAATGGTCAGGCTCATATTCGACGAAATCCTGAAAGTCTCAAGACGAGAAAAATGGTTTGACAGAGTTAAGAGTTTGTTTGGCAAATATATCAAAGAAGTCGGATTCTTCGGGATTTCCGTTAGTTTTTCGCCCCCTGAGAGCGAATTGCAAGAACTTGTCCGAAACTTTCCCTATGCTCTTGCTAACTTGCTGAAGGAAATCAGGAAAGAAAAGGCCGGTTTGTTTATTGTGCTCGATGACATAAACGGACTTTCACAAAAGCCGGAATTCGCCAATTGGTATAAGAGTTTTGTCGATGAGATTTCGGTGCGATATAAGGAGTTCCATCTGTTGAATATGCTCATAGGGTTGCCTGAGATACGCGACCAGATGTCTCGAATGCAGCCTTCGCTCATGCGTATCTTCAGAATTCTGCATATTGAAAGGCTGAAAGATGCTGAAGTTGAGGAATTCTTTAGGAAAGCATTTGGTCGTGTTGAATTTAAAGTCGAAGAAAGCGCTTTGAAATTGATGGTCAGATATTCCAGCGGATTGCCGTTGCTGATGCACGAGATAGGCGATGCAACATTCTGGCTGGACAAGGATGGAGTTATCGATTTCGATGACGCATGGCATGGTATCCTCAAAGCAGCAGAAAATGTTGGACAAAAGTATTTAGACCCCAAGGTTTACAGAGCAATCAGAAGCCAACGGTATCGCTCAATCCTTCGTAAACTTGGAAGCGACCCAGAAATCCCTTTAACCTGCAAGTTCAAAAAACGAGACATCGAAAAGAAGTTGAACGAGACTGAGAAAAAAGTTTTTCACAATTTCTTAAAGAGAATGAGAACACTGGGCGTCATCGAACCCGACATCGAAGAGGGAAGAGGAGCTTACAGATTCACAAACGCAATTTATCCTATCTATATCTGGCTTGAGAGTCTTGAAAGAAAAAAGAAAAATTTGTGATGAACTCCCTCCGTTTTTTATAAAAACTCGCTTTCGAGGATCTAAACTGGAATTACCCCTACTTGTAGTTATACCGATACCGTTTTGTAAGTCATCCTGAGACAGCCTCCCTGATGTAAGGATAAAAAGTTAGTTTCCTTAACCTCTGAGGAGTAAGAGAGATACATCGGTTTTGGTATTACTCCGCTTCTTCACTTTTATCTCCACAAGCCCACCCACTGTCACCGCTCTTGCAGTTTGAGCAAGTGTTTTTTTGCTGTTTGCACTATTGAGGCTGGGGGTAACGGCCTCTATAATCAAAATCCGCAATTTCAAGGCCTTTGTGGCCTTAAATTGTTTTTACTCAAAGAGCTGGAATAAAATGGTGAAAGACGAGATCCTGAAAATCAGAGGAAAATCGGAGGGGAAGAACGAAAGGCCTCGTTCTGATTCCATACTCAGCGAAGAAGAGGAGCTTGAGGCCCTCGAATTGGCAAAATTTTATATAATTTCCGGAAAGTATGACGAGGCTGAACGGCTCTTGCACGATGTCCTGAAGAAGAATCCAGGCAATATCGAGGCGCTTTATCATCTGGGATTGCTTTATGAACTCACCAATAGACTGGATGAAGCCATCAAGAAGTTCCAGAATGTTCTTCAGCTAAATCCTTCACACAAAGAGGCGGAGGAACATCTGCACAAGCTTATGGAGATTTGATAAGATGAAAAAGGAATTGGTCAACAATTTGGAATTTGTCGCTTTGTCGAGAGAAAAAATCGTGTCGGAAATAGGGAAGGTCATTGTTGGTCAACATGAAATCATTGACCAACTGTTGATAGCACTTTTCTCAGGCGGACATGTCCTTATAGTCGGAGTTCCCGGACTGGCTAAGACTTTACTTGTTAAAACCTTAGCGTCAATCCTCGACCTGAAATTCTCGAGGATCCAGTTCACACCGGATCTGATGCCTTCTGACATCATCGGGACGGACATAATCGAGGAGGACTTGGAGACCGGACGCAAACATTTCAAATTCGTCGCAGGCCCTATTTTCGCAAACATGATACTCGCCGATGAGATCAACAGGACACCGCCTAAGACCCAATCGGCACTCCTTGAGGCCATGCAGGAACTCAAAGTTACCGTCAACGGACGCGATTACTTCCTTGAACCGCCCTTCTTTGTTTTAGCGACACAAAACCCGATAGAACAGGAAGGAACATATCTCCTTCCAGAGGCACAGCTCGATAGGTTCATGTTCGAGCTAAGGATCGATTATCCGAGTTACGACGAGGAGAAGCAGATAGTGGTTGAGACGACGGCGCCCGAAGTCTCTCAACCTGAGAAGGTCTTGGAACGCAACGAAATCCTGGAGTTACAGAAATTTGTCAGGATGGTGCCCGCACCGGATCATGTGGTTGATTATGCCGTTCGGCTGGTCAGAGCGAGCCGACCAAAGGGCGAGTTCGCAACAAAGATGGTAAAGGATTTTGTCGAATGGGGCGCAGGTCCGAGAGCATCGCAATTCCTCATATTGGGCGCAAAAGCCCGTGCTTTGCTCAGGGGCAAGCCTGTGCCGACAATCGAGGATGTTAAAGCCATCGCATATCCTGTTTTAAGACACAGAATCATAGTCAATTTCGCTGCAGAGGCCGAAGGGATAACTTCGGAAGACATCATTGCCGACCTGCTCGAAAATGTGTCAGAGTCGTAAGGAAGAAATAGACGAAATTTATCTGATCGTCATTCCACACTTCCCTACCCGTCAAAGTGCCCCAAATGGATTGTGCGCATGGGTTTTATTCTGAAATAGTGGCCTTTTTTCGTTTGTTTCTCGGCATCAATGAAAATTTAAGAGAGTTCGGATCCGGACACATCGAAATTTTCCAGTGAGAGGCATCGCTCGCCTGTTGAAATTCTCGGAAATTTTGGCAAATAATCACAGGTCAATTTGCTCAAATTCGGAGAGATATGATGGAAATGGATCTGGAAAAACTGAAAAAGGTGCAGATCGAGCTGGCTAAGCGCGTGGAACTGAGGCCGTTTGAGTCGGAGGTCCGATTCGTGGTCGGACTCGATGTATCTTATAGCCGCAAACTTAACAAGATGGTGGCAGCCGCAGTCGTCTTGTCATACCCGTCGATGCGCGTCGTCGAATATTCGTGGAGCGTCAGGGATGTCGAATTTCCTTACGTGCCTACATTTCTCTCGTTTAGGGAACTGCCAGCAATTGAAGAAGCGTTCACAAAGCTTAAGCACAAAATCGATCTGGTTTTGGTCGATGGTCAGGGCATCGCACACCCGCGAGGTCTTGGGATCGCAGCGCATTTCGGCGTGGAAATGATGGTTCCGACCATAGGATGCGCCAAATCACATCTCTTCGGCAAATGGACTATGCCCACACCCAAACGCGGGGAATGGACACCGATCATCGAAAACGGTCAGGTCATCGGCGGTGTAGTCCGCACAAGGGACAATGTGAAACCTATTTTCGTGTCGCCCGGCAATTTGATTGATGTTGAGAATGCTGTAAAATGGGCACTAAAACTAAGTATCGGTTATCGATTGCCGGAACCCATCAGACTCGCTGATAAAATCTCGAGGAGGATCGTAAATGAAGGAATTTGAAGGAAAAACCGTTATAGTTACAGGGGCAAGCCGAGGAATAGGCTGGGCAATCGCTAAGAAGTTCGCAGAAAATGGGGCAAATCTGGCACTTGTGGCAAGGAATAAGGAATTATTGGACAAAAGAGTAGCTGAGTTGGAACAACTTGGGGTCGAAGCTGTTGCATTTCCTGCCGATGTCTCTGACTTTGAAAGGGTCTCCCAAGTTGTGAACCATGTAGTTGAGCGCTTTGGACATATAGATGTGCTCGTCAACAACGCAGGGATAACAAGGGATAGATTGATCATCAGAATGAGCGAAGATGATTGGGACTCTGTGATCTCGATAAATCTGAAGGGCGTGTTCAACTTCTCGAAAGCGGTGGTGCGGCAGATGATGAAGCAGAGGAAGGGGGTCATAGTCAACATATCGTCGATTATCGGGATTATCGGCAATGCCGGTCAGACGAACTATGCGGCGTCAAAGGCCGGAATTATTGCCTTTACCAAGTCCTTAGCCAAAGAGGTCGGCGCAAGGAATATCAGGGTTGTCGCTGTGGCTCCGGGATTTATAGAGACCGACATGACAGCAGCGCTTCCGAACGAGATAAGACAGGAGTATGCCAAACGGATACCGCTTGGAAGGTTTGGCAAACCCGATGATGTCGCTGAACTTGTGCTTTTCCTTGCGTCCGAAAGGGCGAGTTACATTACCGGTCATGTGTTTGTCGTGGATGGTGGGATGACATGAAGGGGCGATCATATGTAAAATTTACCAAAATCATAACTCTTGGGGGTCGTTACCATGATGAATGGTAAAAGAACAGTTGATATGCTTGTCAGGGCGAAACTTCTGACGCCCGAACAAGCTCAACTCGTCCTCACTGAGCACCAAAGAACTAAAACAGATGTTACCACAATCATCACAAGACTTGGAATAGCCACGGAAGACGATATCGTCAAAGCTTTGGGTCAAATTTACAAAATTCCGGTGATCGACCCCACGACCGAGAAGATTGACGAGAATGTTTTGAAATACATCCCTGTCGATGTTGCAAGGAAATATAAAATTTTTCCGATCAGCAAGAGGGGACGAGTCCTAACAATAGCAATGACAGACCCTACAAACTACAACATCATCGACAACTTGAAGTTCATCACCGGTTTTGAGATCGAACCCGTGCTTGCCACAGAGACCTCGATAATGAGGGCGATCGACCAGTATTACGGCGCTGAGGATAGGCTGAAGGAACTTTTGGAATCTGTTAAGGAAGCCGAGAGCGGCATCGAAGTGGTCGAAGAAGAGGAGGAGGCTGGCCCTGAAACGGCCGCCGCACTCATCGAGGAAGCCCCTGTCGTCAGATTGGTCAACGGGTTGATAATCGAGGCGGTGAAAAGGCGTGCAAGCGACATCCATATCGAACCTTACGAGAAATATGTGCGCGTCAGATACCGCATCGACGGCGTCCTCCATGAGATCATGCCCATCCCGTATCGTCTTAAGGATGCCGTTGTGTCCCGAATTAAGGTCATGTCGCGACTCGACATCGCCGAAAGAAGGCTGCCGCAGGACGGACACATCAAGATGAAACTGCCAGATGGTCGAAAGATCGACCTCCGTGTGTCAACGCTTCCGACGCTTTTCGGTGAGAAGGTGGTCATGCGTATCTTGGATAAGTCCAATCTCAGGCTCGACCTTGCAAAGCTTGGCATGGAAAAGGAAGCGCTCGAGGTGTTCCTTGAGGCCATCGAACGGCCTTACGGTATCATCTTGGTAACTGGTCCGACGGGAAGCGGTAAAACGACGACACTCTATTCCGCAATATCGAAACTCAACAAGCCAGAGGTCAACATCATGACCGCCGAAGACCCTGTCGAATATGACTTTCCGGGCATCAATCAGGTTCAGATTCGTGAGGACATCGGGTTGACCTTTGCCGCCGCACTGCGCGCATTCCTGCGCCAAGACCCTGACATAATCTTGGTCGGAGAGATCCGCGATACCGAGACGGCGGAAATAGCTATCCGTGCAGCACTTACTGGACACTTAGTCCTTTCGACATTGCACACGAACGACGCACCGAGCACGATAAGCCGTTTGATCGACATGGGGATACCACCATATCTCGTCGCAGCTTCGCTCAATCTTATTGTTGCCCAGAGACTTGTCAAAGTGATCTGTCCGAATTGTAAGACGCCATATCATCCGACCAAAGAAGACCTTTTGAAACTCGGAATCACACAGGAAGAATTCGCTGGTGCAACGGTTTACTATGGGCGTGGTTGCAACATGTGCAACAACACGGGATATCGAGGCAGAACCGGCGTCTATGAAGTCATGAAGATAACGCCGGAGATCCGTGAGATGATCCTGCGGAATGAACCGATTCACAAAATCAAACAAAAGGCGATTGAGCAAGGCATGATAACGCTGCGTGAGGCAGCCATCCGTAAACTTTTGGCGGGAAAGACCACAATTTCAGAAGTCCTTAAGGCAACTGTGGAGGATTGATGTCATGGCTTTGACGATGGAAGATTTATTAAAAGCTATGGTTGAACGGAGGGCTTCGGATTTGCACATTATAGCTGGATTACCACCGTTTCTTCGTGTTGACCAAAAGCTTGTCCCATTGGTCGATCGACCGCTTGCCCCATCGGAGACCAGATCGTTGATTTACAGTGTATTGACCGACAATCAGAAGAAAAGGCTTGAAACAGAACTGGAATTAGATTTTGCGATTTCAATTGAGGGCGTTAGCCGTTTCAGGGCAAATGCGTATTGGCAGAAGGGCACATTGGCAGCCGCTATAAGGCGTATCCCTATACGAATTCCGACCCCTGAAAAACTTGGTTTGCCACCTGTCGTTTCCGGCCTCGCCCAGAAAAGTCAAGGTCTTGTGCTCGTTACAGGACCGACCGGAAGCGGTAAGACCACAACATTGGCGTCTCTGATCAACAAGATCAACAATGAGCGGTCGGTGCACATCATAACGATTGAAGACCCAATTGAATATGTTTTTGTGCCGAAGTTGGCGATAATCTCTCAGCGTGAGGTCGAACAGGACACACAGTCGTTTGCAAGAGCGCTCAAGTTCGCATTACGGCAGGATCCTGATGTCATTATGGTCGGTGAGATGCGCGATGTGGAAACAATTGCGGCTGCACTCACGGCCGCAGAGACAGGCCACTTGGTGTTGGCCACCTTGCACACCTATTCGGCAATCGAGTCGATCAACAGGATCATCGATGTCTTTCCAGCGCACCAGCAAGCGCAGATCAGGACGCAGCTCGCCCAAGTCGTTGAGGCCGTTATTGCTCAGCGGCTTTTGCCAAGAGCGTCCGGAAAGGGGCTTGCCCTCGCAGTGGAGGTCATGATCGCAACCCCTGCAATCAGAACGCTTATCCGTGAGTCGAGAATTCACGAAATTTATGGTGTGATCCAGACGAGCCAGCGCTACGGCATGAGAACGATGAATATGTCGCTTATAGAGCTTTACCGAAAAGGCGAAATAAGCTGGCAAACCGCTCTGCTGGCATCACCCAATCCGGAGGAACTCAAACGAATGGGACGCGAAGCCGGTGTCGTCGTAGCCTAAAATCGACAAAATTTTAACAAAGGGGAGGGATTTTAAATGCCAACCTTTTCGTGGACAGGTAGATTGGCAAGACAACCTGTCTCAGGAAAAATTAAAGCCAAATCTCTTGAGGAGGCCATTCTCAGACTGAGGGAGCGGGGGGTCATCATCGAGACCATCCATGAGGTCAAAGGCGGCCTCACACTTACCTTCCTTCAGAGAATCACCGCTAAGGATTTAGCTGTCATAAGCCGTCAGTTCTCAACCATGATAAACGCTGGAATCCCTGTGGTGCAGTGTCTTGAGATCCTTGCCGAGCAAACGACAAAGGAGAAGCTCAGATCCGCACTCTATGACATCAAAAGAGAGGTCGAGGGCGGTAAAACGCTCGCAGATGCGTTGAGAAAATACAAGAACATCTTCGGCGATTTCTTTATCAGCATGGTCGAGGTCGGTGAGATGGGCGGCTCGCTCGGCTCGACGCTTTCGCGTGTCGCCGACTACTACGAGAAGGTCACAGCGCTTCAGGGTAAAGTCAAAGGCGCTATGGCCTATCCGATGGTCGTGTTGGTCGTTACCATCGGCGTCCTTGTCCTTATGTTGACCAAACTTGTTCCGACATTTGCAGCACTTTACGCAGAAACAGGTGCAGAACTTCCGGGACCGACTCAACTACTTCTGAATGTGAGCACATTTGTCAAAAACAATTTCGTCTATGGGATCTCGCTCCTTTTCGCCATCGTTTTTATCTCGAAACGGGCGCTTCACAATCCGGCTATCAGGTTCAGATGGGACGCATTGACTTTAAGGATACCGATATTTGGAGGACTGCTCCGTAAAACAGCCGTTTCGCGCTTTGCAAGGACACTTGGATTGCTCATCCGCAACGGCGTTCCGATACTCCAAAGTCTTGAGATCACGGCACGGGTTGCTGGCAACAAGGTCATTGAAAAAGCCGTGCTCGACGCAAGGCGAAACATCGGAGAGGGCAAATCGCTGACGGGTCCTCTAAGGGACAGCGGAGTCTTTCCGCCTATGGTCATCCACCTTGTCAATGTCGGTGAGCAGACCGGTAGGTTGAGCGAAATGTTGGACAAAATTGCCGACTTCTATGAGGAGGAGGTGGATGCAGCGGTTTCGGCTTTGGCGTCGGTCATCGAGCCTGTCATGTTGGTCTTTCTCGGTGGACTTGTCGGAGGCATGTTGATCGCACTTTACCTGCCTATCTTCTCGCTCGCAGGAACAATCCAAGAATAAGGCAGATGAGTGTTCGGGAGTATCGCATCCTCACCATATTCAGGCTTTCCGCTGTAACTGTCATTCTCGGCGGTGCAATTTACTATTTCAAAGTCTTTTTTGAGAAATTTAATCCCTATTTTCTTTACTACCTCGTTGGTCTGTTCATAGCGGTCTATGCGATTTCAATTGCGTTGTGGTTTTCACTTCGTTCTCTGAGATTTCCGAAAGCTGCGGCCTACCTGATAGTTACACTTGACGCAGCGGTTTACACATCGCTCATCTTCGTGTCAGGTGGGCTTTGGAGTCCTTTCTCATTTCTCTATGTCTTTGCCATAATAGGCGCTTTGCCTGCACTCAAGCTAAGAGGTGCTTTCTTCGCCGCATTCATTTCCACACTTTTCTATGCATTCCTTGGATTCCTGCAATACAGTGGGGTGCCTTCCCCGCTTGAAACCGTCATAAGTTCTGTCGAAGGCGAGAGATTGCCTGAAATAACCCTTGTGGAAGCTATCTTTAAGCCTTTTTTTACAGGCCTCATTTTCTTTTTCGTAGCCGCTGTGGCCGGGTTCTTGGCTGAACGCATATCGACATTGCACATCGAGGTGGAAAATGTCCGAAGGAAACTGCGACAGGCAAGGATAGACACCAAACTTATCCTCGAACAGATGCCCAGCGGAGTGGCGGTTATCGACCTACATGGCAGGATTTTGTTTTTCAATGCGTCCGGGAAACGGTTGCTCGGCTTGCATCGTGTTCCCAAACATCTCAACGAGTTGCAAGGCTTTTGTCCCGGCTTCCACCGTGTCATCAGCCGCATAATGGACGAACTTGGTGAAAAAGGACAAGGTGCTTTGGAAGACACTCTCACAATAAACGGGGATGACCGAGCCTTTAATGTTCGATGGGCTAAGCTTGAAGAAGGTGAGACAAAGGGCATCGTTCTCGCTTTTGAGGACATCACCGAGAGCAAAAGGCTTCAGGAAGAGCTCAAAGAGAAAGAGAAATTGGCGGAAATTGGCTATGTAGCGGGACTTATAACACATGAAGTCAAAACAGCGGCAACAATTCTCAAGACCGCAGCCGAACTGATAGCGTCCGGACGGCTCAATCGAGGTTCTAAGGAAGCCGTTAAAAAGATACTTAAAGACGGCTCCCATAAATTGTCTAAAACTATCTCAAACCTCATGGGTTTTATCAGGAAGGAGTCGCTCGATTTTCAGGAGATCGACCTTGACAAATTTCTAAGAGACCTTATCTCAACTTACAAAATTCTCGGTCTTTGTGATGTTCCCATCGATTACAAATTTCAAGGTCCTGAGAAAGTTGTAGTCGATCCTTTGAAGTTTGAGAGCATAATACGGAACATCCTTGAAAATGCGCTTGATGCGGTCAAAAAAGTTGAAAATCCAAAAATTGAGATAGGAACGGTTCCTTCAGGTGGTGAGATTACCGGAGTAACCCAAAATGTTACAGTTGAGAGCGGATTTTGGGGTATCTATGTAAAAGACAATGGGATAGGTATAAACGAAGATGTGAGGGATAAAATAATGAAGCCATTTTTCACGACCAAATCGAAGGGACTTGGAATGGGCTTGACATTGAGCCAAAAGTTCATAGAGGCGCACGGTGGCAAATTCATTGTTGATTCAAAAGAGGGGTTGGGATCGATCTTTATCGTGCTTCTACCCTTAAATCCTTTGAATCAGGAGGGAATGTGAGATGACCGGCCGTGTGCTCGTGGTTGACGATGAACGTAGCGTTGCGGAGTTGCTCGAAATAGCCTTGAGGAACGAGGGTTATGAAGTAGAAACGGCCTACTCTGCCAGAGATGCCTTGCACAAGGCGGCACGGTGGACGCCTGATGTGGCACTCGTCGATATAAGGATGGAGGACATGAGCGGAATAGAACTGCTTTCTGCTTTGCGTGAGATAGGCGATGTCGCTGTGATCATGATGACCGCCTATGCTTCGGTCGAAACTGCTGTTGAAGCGATGCGGCGCGGCGCTTTTGACTACATCACGAAACCGTTTGAACTTGATGAGATCAAGCTTGTTGTTGCACGGGCTTTTGAATATAAATACCTGAAAAGTGAAAACTTAGCCCTCAGAGAGGAACTCAAAAAATACAAAGTCTCGGAAGAGGTTATCGGAAAAGACCCCAAGTTCCTGAAAGTCCTTGAGAAGGCAAAGATGGTGGCACGGACGGATTCCACTGTTTTGCTTGTCGGTGAAAGCGGGACGGGCAAGGAGCTGATAGCCAGAGAGATACACAAGATGAGCCGAAGGGCTAACAACCTGTTCATCCCTGTGAACATTGCGGCTATACCGGACGAACTCATTGAAAGCGAATTGTTTGGCCACAAAAAGGGGGCGTTCACCGGCGCAACATCTGACAAGAAAGGGCTTTTTGAGGCTGCAAACGGCGGAACCTTGCTGCTCGACGAGATCAGCGAGGCTTCTCCAAGACTTCAGTCCAAATTGCTCAGAGCTATCGAGACCAAAGAGATAATACCTTTAGGCTCCACGAAACCGATAAAGGTCAATGTCAGGATAATAGCTGCCACAAACACAGACCTCCGAGAGGCTGTCCGCAACGGTAAGTTCAGGGAAGACCTGTTTTATCGGCTCAATGTCGTTACGATCAAACTGCCGCCTTTGAGGGAGCGGAAGGGCGACATCCCGTTGCTGGTCGAATACTTCCTGAGAAAATATTCTGAGAAACACGGGATTCCGAAAAAACGCTTTTCCACGA
The DNA here is from genome assembly GCA_003645975.1 of Candidatus Hydrothermota bacterium. Lineage (GTDB taxonomy): Bacteria > Hydrothermota > Hydrothermia > B15-G9 > B15-G9 > B15-G9. The sequence continues at coordinate 13,590 of QNDP01000009.1, forward strand.
AAGCGATGCAGATCTTGATGAGGTATCATTGGCCCGGCAACATCCGTGAGCTACAAAATGTTGTTGAACAAGCCCTTATCTTGTCTCAAGGTATGGAGATAGAGCCGAACGATCTGCCGCAGGAACTCCTCGATGCCGTCAAACATCCCGCTCAGGTGTTCGATTTTACTCAAAAAGGATTCAAAACTTTGGAAGAGATCGAAAAGGATTATATCGATTATGTCCTCAAAGGGGTTAATTGGGACAAAAGGACGGCCGCATCTATACTTGGAATCGACCTCTCGACCCTTTATCGAAAAATCACAAAGTATCGGTTAAAACCGCCACAGAAGGGAGGCAGTTGAACATGAAAAGGCTGATTTTTGCTCTCATCCTGTTCATCATCTTCATGGGAGCCGTTATTTGGGGCATAAAAAGAGGCGATTTCAGTGAGGTCAGGAACAACGGATCGGTCATCTGCCTGTCATGCATAGGGATCGAATGAATTGCATGGGGTTGATCATCCGAAATAAGTCTTTCGCACGGCTGAATTTATTGCCTCAATAGTCTCCTCAAGGCTTTCTTTCAGTTCCATAAGGCTTTCCATCTTCGCCATTTGTGGGGAGTGATAGACTGCAAACTTTTTCTCGACCAAAAGTGCATATTCAAAACCAAGCCTGTCCGAAAGAGACTTGAATTTCAGGGTCGTTATCTCACCGGAACGGTATATCCTGACGGTTAAAGGATCGGCGAGTTCGATGGCGTCGAATTCCGGCGACTCCGATGCTATGTAACTTTCGGTTAGATCGACGACTTCGTGCACAGGGACAGGTTTCAGCTTCAGGTTTTGAACTAAGTTCTTGAACTTTGAAGTGTTCTCATCGATTTTTCGTTTTAGGCTGACCACCTCGTCATGAAGGCGTTCAAGGTGTTCCTGCATCTCCTGCGGCGGAATTTTGAGAGGGAATTTTGCCAAGACATTGCGGTCGATCTGGAGTGTATCGCCGCGCCATGTGCAGTTGAATTTAAACCATTCAAAGGCGATGTCCGAATTCAGGATGCAGGTCAACGCCTTAAGCGAAAGCGGCCTATCGTCTTCCTTGTAAGTTATCAAATTGACCGATAGGTCGAAATAGGCCGGAAACGGG
>QNDP01000010.1 GCA_003645975.1 Candidatus Hydrothermota bacterium
CTGAATCGGATGACGCACGTTGTGGTCTCCACAGTGCCTCCGATGACGCCTGCGGCCAACTCGTTTTTGTGGATGAACGAGGTGAGGTCTCCACCGTCGTCGAGTGTGATGTGTGGACGAAACTCCGCAACCGCTCGGATGTTCTCATAGTAGGACTCCCTGTCCTCACCGTGAACAGCGAAGACTGGTATTCCGAAGTCTCTGACCAGCGATGCGGCAACATCGTCCTTCGTTGACAACGGATTGGATGCCGACAATCTGACATCGGCGCCGCCGAGTTTGAGTGTGATCATCAGGTTTGCGGTCTCCGAAGTTACATGGAGACATGCACCTATTTTGACACCGTCGAGCGGTTTCGTCCTCTCAAATTCCCCTCGAACCTTTTGCAACACAGGCATGTGTTCGCCTGCCCATTCGATTTTTTTGCGACCCAAATCAGCCAAAGTTAAGTCCTTGATTTTGTGTTCCATTCTTACCTCCGACCGTTTCCTTAGAATTTGTCCAAAAGTATAACACCAAACCGCATGACATGAGATTTCCGACGATGGACGGATTCATGGACTTCGATGTCTGGTCTTGGGGATGAATCCGATTTTTTGCTTTCGATCTCGATTTCCATTAAAAACAAACACCCAAAGGAGGTAAAGATGGCGGAACTTAGAGTCAAAGTTACTGGAATCGAATTTCGTAACCCTGTGCTAACGGCCGCTGGGCCGAATGTCCGAAACGGCGAGATGATGCTCAAGGCGTTTGAGGGCGGCGCCGGCGGTGTGGTCGCCAAGACCGTGTCGGTGCGACCAGCGAGAGACACAAGGCCGACCATCCGAAAGACAGTTTGTCGAGGCCTTGTCAACTGTGAGACTTGGTCGGAACTGCCGTTTGAGGCCATGCTGGAGGAATATCGAAAGGTCAAGGACGCTGGAATACCTTTGATCGTCTCGATCGGTTACACACCGAAGGATATGCGTCAGCTCGGTCCGATAATCGAGCGTGAGGTCGAACCGGATGCCATCGAATTTTCTACGCATTACTCCGGCCGTTCGGTCGAGCCGCTGGTCGAGGTCGCAAAGGCGCTGCGCGAAAGCGTTAACCTGCCGATCTGGATGAAGATTTCTCCGAATCTACCTGACATTGAGGAACTTGCGGTTAAGGCGTCGCCGTTTGTCGATGCATTTGTCGCCATCAATTCCTACGGACCTGTCCTCGATTTCGATGTCGAGACGGGCGAGCCGATTCTCGGATCCGAATACGGTCAAGGATGGCTTTCGGGGCAGGCGATCCTCCCGATTGCGTTGAGGATCGTCCATCAGGTTACATCGGTTCAGGCCAAGCCGGTCATAGGCGTCGGCGGGATAGAACGGGGCAAAGATGCCATCAAATTTTTCATGGTCGGCGCCTCAGCCGTTCAAATCTGTTCGGCAGCAATTAGATACGGTCATTCGATCTATGGAAAGGTCGCAAAAGAGATCGAAAAGTGGCTTGACGAACATGGATTTAGCTCTGTCGATGAGGTGCGCGGTCTGTTCAAAGAAAAGCTTAAGAGTCGCAAAAAGTTCGATGGTATTCCGGTCATGCACATCGAGGAGTCGAAATGCACTGGATGCAAGTTATGCGTGAGGGCATGCGTTCACAGTGCCCTCTACATGGACGGCGATGTCGCAAAAGTCATCCCCGAAAACTGCATAGGCTGCGGTTACTGTCAGGACATGTGCAATTTTGGCGCTATGTGGCTGGTGGAGAGATAAATTCAATCAATGCCGAAGAATAACACTGCAAATTTGGGGATGGGGGCTGTTCCGCAAATGTCAGCGGTCAGGTTCTCATCAGCAAAGTCCCAGTTTTCACACGAAGTCCTTCATCACAAACAAAATTACCAATAACCTTGCGTGTTTGACATGCATTTTTTCAAAAGGATATACTTAAATTCGCCATGAAGCTTGCGATTATATCTGATACACACGACGCTAAGGATATAGTTATCAAAATAGCTCAAAAGCTCAGCGACATAGGCATATCAAAAGCGATCCATCTTGGCGACATAATCGCTCCGTTCACAATTAAATTCATGAGAGAATACTACAAAGGAGACCTCTGGGTGATCTTCGGAAACAACGACGGCGAACGCCCGTTCCTGATGCAGACATGCGAAAGGTTTGAGGTCTTCATCCAAGCCGCTCCGCTTATCCTCAACTTGGAAAACAGAAAAATCATAGCAATGCATGAACCTTACGCGGTTGAGGCGATAGCCAAATCCGGTGATTTTGATGTCGTCCTTTACGGGCACACACATGAGCTGAAGATCGAACGCATTGGGAACACAATAGTTGTGAATCCGGGCGAGGCTTGTGGGTATCTGACTGGCAGGCGCACATTCGTGATCCTCGACCTTAAAGACTTAAGTTATGAAATCATCGACCTTTAACCCAACAAATTCAAAACATCCCAACAACCCCAATTTCCAAGACCGTAGCTTATCCCCTAATTTTGAAAGGGTAGAAGTTAAATGTCATTCCGGTTCAAAGGGAGATGAGCATCCAAAAGCCATAAAGCTCGGAGGCCGATGGGTCGATGTCAAAATGTGGCGGCCTCTGGGACGGAAAAGGGATTTCTTTTACCAAAAGGAATTTGTTGACTTTGAAGTCCTGCTTGATGACGGTAATCGGTTGATTTTACGCTATTTAGAGGAGGAAAACACATGGGTGATTTTGAGAAGCTGATCGAAAAAGCTTTGGAAGCAAAAAAATTCGCTTATGCACCGTTCTCCAATTTTCGCGTTGGGGCGGCCATATTGACCGAGTCGGGCGAAATTTTTACGGGTGTGAATGTCGAAAATTCGTCTTATGGGTTAACCATCTGTGCTGAGCGTGTAGCTCTATTCAAAGCTGTGAGTGAAGGGCACAGAAGATTTAAAGCTATTGCGATCGCAACCGATGCTAATGAACCCGTCTGGCCATGTGGTGCCTGCAGACAAGTTTTGTTTGAGTTCTCACCTGACGGTGAACTGGTTGTGATAACCCGTTTTAAAGGTGGAAAAACCGCATCAAAAAAGCTATCGGAGCTCCTGCCGGATGGTTTTAAGTTCAAGATGGAGAGAGAAGGGCATGGGAGTTAAAGTCCATCCGTTTGCCGTTGTTGAGAAAGGCGCTGAACTCGATGATGATGTCGAGATCGGCCCTTTCTCTTACATCGGGCCTAATGTGAAGATCGGCAGGGGCGTCAAGATAGGCACAAATGTCCACATAGAAGGGCATACCGAGATAGGTGAGAATTGCGTCATAAGGCACGGAGCTGCAATAGGATTTCCGCCGCAAGATGTCGCTTTCAAGGGTGAAAAAAGCTTCGTGAAGATCGGAAAGAACAACACGATAAGGGAGTTTGTAACAATCCACAGAGCTTCAGGCGAAGGCGAATCCACAATTGTCGGGGACAACAACTTCATAATGGCTTATGCACATCTCGCCCACAATGTCAAAATCGGATCAAATGTGGTCATAGTCAACGGAGCGCAACTCGCAGGATATGTCGAAGTCGGGGATAGAGCCTTCATCTCAGGCCTTGTAGCGATCCACCAGTTTGTGAGGATAGGAGCCTATGCGATTGTCGGAGGGGTTTCACGTGTCTCTCAGGATGTCCCACCGTTTTTTATGGCCGTAGGCATTCCACTTAGGGTTGTCGGCTTGAACATAGTTGGGTTGAGAAGAAACGGCTTTTCGTCGGAGAGGATCAGCATCATCAAAAAGGCCTACAAAATCCTCTATCGTTCTGGGCTGAAGCTCTCGGAAGCGATAAAGAAAATCGAGGAAGAATTGCCTTTGAACGAAGACATTAAAATGCTTTTGGACTTCCTTAAGGCGTCGAAACGGGGGATAACGCTCAAAGGCGGTGAGAGATGATCTGCAATTTATTTGACTCTTTTTGCATAGAATGCTATCATTTGGAGCATGAACATGATAGAAATTCTGTTATTGCTTGCAGTAGTAGGATTTGGAAACAAATACGCTGGTGAACCTTTTCAACTCGGTTTTTCAGCAAGGTCGGCTGCTCTCGGCTCTGCTGATGCGCTGTTTTCAGAAGGTGCCACCGCTGTGGCATCCAATCCTGCTGGGCTCTCATCTTTCCCCAAAAAATGGAACTTCATATTGACCCACACGGAGCTGTTTTCCGGTGCTTTGAGAACCGATTTCTTGGCGGTGGCCAAAAAGCACGACGATTGGCGCTTCGGCGCAGCACTTTACCTGATTTCGACATCCGACATAAAGGAAACCGACACACTGGCGGACTCGATAGTCCAAACCGGAAGTTTCGGATATTCCTTCAGAACGCTTTTTGTGGGAGCTGCGAAAAAATCTTTTGGATTGACGATCAAAGTTATCTCCCAAGATCTCGGCAGAGCGAAAGGAGTAGGCATAGGGTTGGACTTGGGCTGCCGAAAGTCGCTTGGAAAAGTGATGCTGTCGGTCAGCGCCCATGATGTCACGACCACGCCTGTCAAATGGTCAACTGGTAAGACGGAGTTCATAATGCCTACACTTTACCTCGGCAGCAAGCTGAGGATAAGTGAGAAATTGACTGTTGGTGCAGAACTTGAAACCCATTTTGAACACATGAAGCTTGGCAGTTCGTTTTCGACCGGACTGCTTTCAATCGACCCACATCTCGGTGCTGAGGCAGAGGTCCATAGAAATGTGGTGTTGCGTGTCGGCTTTAATCGCAGTGCGCTGAGCTTCGGGATCGGTTTACGAATAAGCGGTTTTGGCTTACACTATGCCTACCTTTCGCATTCCGTTTTAGGGGCATCTCATAGAGTATCATTAACAGGTTCGCTGTGAAACCTCAAAAAGAGCTTCAGAGGAAGGCTATTCATCTCGGAACTGTAATATTGCCGATGATCCTTTTGCATTTAAGTCAAAGGGATGGAAAATTGTTTTTAGCCTTGTTAACGGCGATTGCCATTGTCGTGGAAATCCTACGCTTGGAATGGGAACCATTTAAAAAGGTGTTCAACGCTATGTTTGGCGATATGCTCAAGGAAAAGGAGGTTAAAAACCTCACAGGAGCTACTGCATTCATATCAACAGCTCTATTCTGTGCCGTTATCTTCAACTGGAACATTGTGGTGCTCAGTATTTTCTTTTTAAGCATCGGGGATCCAGTTGCCAGTGTTATCGGTTCTCGTTTTGGGAAGATCACCGTGTTTGGAGACAAGACATTGGAAGGATTTTTGGCCTTTCTGCTGTCCACAATTCCAATAGCATTCCTTTATCCTTTGCTGCCGTTGAGTGTCCGAATTATCGGGGCGTTCGCTGCTGCTTTTTTTGAACTGATAAAGACACCAATAGACGACAATGTGGTCGTTCTCGTAGGCTCGAACACCGTTATGCAGATTGCGATGTTTTTCGCAGCAAAATAAAACAAGGAGGGAACTATGAGAAAGATCGTTGCCGCTGCGTTAGTTCTTATGGTCTCTGGAGCAACCACGAGACTCTTAGGAGACGCTGAAAGGGTCTTCCAACTCGCCAAGGAAATGGAACAAAAAAAGCTATACGCAGAAGCAGACAGCCTGTATCGAGAGGCATTGAATCAAAATCCGTCCGATAACCTCAAAGTTGAGATTTATGTGAACCTCGCCGACCTAAATCTCGACAAACTGAACGATCCTCAAAAGGCGCTGCATTACCTCAAACTCGCTCAGGCAATGCTTGAGGACAGCGATCCGAGAATGGCGGGAATTCACTACCGACTCGGCTTGGTTTATGAAAAATTGGGCAAGTATGTCGATGCAGCTCAGGAATATCAGACCGTAGTGATAAATTACCAAAATTCTCAATTTGCCGACGAGGCGTCGAAAAGCATTGACCGAGTTTTCAGCAAAAACATTCAAGAATATTTGGCAATTGTAGGTGGCGAACCTATCACATCTATGGAGTTGGAAAAGAGACTTGAAGAGATCCCGCCGTTTTATAGAGGTCGATTCGAGACGCCGGAGGGACGCAAAGAGCTTCTGGAACGGATGATCGACGAGCGGCTGATGACCCGTGAAGCTGAGGAGCGCAAACTTTATCTCAAAGCGGATGTGCAGGAAAAACTTATGCAGCAGCGTGCCCGTATCCTGCAAAATGCCCTCTACGAGGAAGAGGTCCGACAGAAGGCGAATGTTACCGAAGACGAAATGAAAAAATACTATGAGAAGCATAAAGATGACTTCAAAATTCCAGCTCGTGTCACTCTGATGAGGATAACAGTCGAGAACAAGGACACGGCCGAGATGCTGTTGAATATGCTGAAAGAAGCGAAGGGCGATTCCGCACTTTTCGATTCACTTGCGAGAAAATATTCGGTTACACCTGACGCCAAGCGCGGTGGTCTTATGTATAACCTTACGGAAAACGCACGGCCACAAGAGATTGTCAAAAAAGCATTTGAGATGGAAGAAGGGGAGCTGAGCGACATAATCGAGCTTTCAGATGGCAAATTTGCTATAATAAAAGTCATTAAAAAGCAGCCCGAAAGTATAAGGCCCTTCGATGAAGTAAAACTTTCCATAGAAAATAAACTGCGCCGCGAGAAGGAGAAGCAGCTCTTTGAACAGCTTAAGAAGAGGCTCAGAGAGAAATATGGCGTCGAATATGTCTCTCAGGAGGGCGGTGAGTCGGGTGAGGGAACAAAGGGGTTGAAAAAGAAATGAAAGTTTTTAGGAATCTTAAGCTTAGAATCTTCACCTTTTGTTGACATTGGAATTTATATGCCTAAAATAAAAAACATTGAGCTTGAGCATTAAACAAGGAGGTCTGTTATGAAAAAGTTGCTCATAATCATTGTAGTAATCATCGTGATAGTGGTTGTATGGCTTTTGGCCAAAGGTGGTGGAAAGAAACCGTCAGAGGAAGTCCAGCTTACCCCCGAGCTTGCAATTGAATACATTACTACACGCCAGGTTGTTGACCTCACCCATTTGGTAACTGACGACATCCCGACATGGCCTGGTTTTAAACCGCCGATCCGCAACAACCTCTACAATCTCGAGGAACACGGCTTCTTCATGAATGTTTGGGATTCCGTTGGCGAGCATGTGGGCACACATATCGGTGTTCCGAAACATTTCGGAGGCGATCTGACACTCGAACAGGTTGATATTCATAACTTTATCGCTCCTCTCGTGGTCATCGATTGCAGTGATTCTGTCGCCAACAATCCGGACTATCAGATGACCGTCACAGACATCGAGGAGTGGGAGAAAGCGAACGGTCCCATTCCGAACGGCGCATTTGTCATCATGAAAAGCGGCTGGAGTGCTCGCTGGGCTGGAGGAAATGAGGCATTTAGAAACATGGATGAAGAGGGCGTGATGCACTTCCCCGGCCTCGGACTCGAAGCCGCAAAATGGCTTGTTGAGAACCGCAACATCGTGGGATTCGGACATGAAACGCTTGGGACCGATTACGGTCCTTCCAAAGATTTCGCCGTTGAATACTATCTGCTTGGCGATGTGAACCGCTATCAAGTCGAGGTGCTTGCTAATGTTGACAAACTTCCGCCGAAAGGTGCGCTCTTTGTAGTGCTCCCGCCCAAATTTGAAAACGCATCCGGCTTCCCTGCAAGGGCTTATGCTATTCTGCCAGATCCTCGTCCGGGCGTTGACGATACAAAGTTTGAGGGACTCGATCTCTGGAAGGTCTTCGATTACATCAAAAACTGGACTTGGGTTGATCTCACCCATACCGTCACAGCAGACATGCCGACATGGCCTGGATTTGAGCCTCCTGTTCGTATCAACCTTTACAATCTCGAAGAGCATGGCTTCTTCATGAATGTTTGGAACAATGTGGGTGAGCATGTTGGCACGCACATCGGCGCACCCAAACACTTCGGTGGAGATCTCGAGCTTGCTGACATAGACGTGTCCAAATTCGTCGTTCCGTTCGTCGTGATCGATTGCAGCGATTCTGTCGCCAACAATCCTGATTATCAGATGACTGTGGCTGACATTCAGGAATGGGAGTCCAAGCACGGCGAAATCCCGAAGGGTGCAATTGTGATTATGAGAAGCGGTTGGGGCGCTCGCTGGGAGCAGGGCAACGAGGCGTTTAGAAACACCGATGAAGAGGGCGTAATGCACTTCCCTGGCCTTGGCCTCGAAGCTGCAAAATGGCTTGTTGAGAACCGCGACATTGTTGGTTTCGGACATGAGACACTCGGAACCGACTATGGTCCTTCCAAAGACTTTGCCGTTGAGTATTACCTGCTCGGCGACGCTAACAGGTATCAGGTTGAAGTGCTTGCAAATGTGGACAAGCTCCCTGAAACCGGCGGTATCTTCCTCCTCGGCGCACCGAAGTTCGCCAACGCATCCGGGTTCCCTGCAAGAGCTATCGCTATCTTTCCGCCGACTACCAAGTAATTCGTCAAAACAATGGGCTACGATAGCTCAACAAAAACCGTAAAATCCGTGTTTTTAGGGGGTGGCCTGTGTATAACCGGGCTACCCCCAACTCGTTTTGCTTCTCACAGCAAGAGAAGCCAAAAACCTAAAAAACAAGGAGGTTAACCATGCGTAAAATAGTTGCACTTGTAGCATTGGTGCTGGTCATGGCGATGCCGTTGATGGCAGAGCCAGAGGTTAAGGTTGGTGGCCTGTTCTACATCTATAACTTCTATTGGACGAATGCCGATTTTGATAGTGATACCAAAGATGCCGATGCCCACTTCTACATGCACGGCGACATCAATGCTACTGTGAATTTTGACGAGAAGGCCAGCCTGTTTGTCAAAGTCGGTGCATGGGGCAACTACGGTCAGAACCCGGTAACCGGTGCGCCTGGTGGTATGGAGCCGAATGTCCATGTTCTTGAGACCTACCTCACCCTCAAGGACCTCTTCAACTTCCCGATTTCCTTCCAAATTGGTAAGCAGAGACTTCTTTATGGCAATGGAATGGTTGCATTTGACGGAGGTGAGGACGGCACGATGGGCGCAAAACTTATGGCCAATCTCGGTCGCGCCAATGTCGATCTCTTTACTTACAAACTGATCGAAAACGGTGGAATGAACTTTCTTGGAACAGGCATAGGAGCGCCCAATCCCGACAACCTTCTCAGCGGAATTTATCTGACGGTCAAACCTATAGAGAATATTGAGGTCAACGGATATCTGTTCGCAGAGGCGAATAGAGGCGGAGATACCCTTAATGATCCACGTTGGATAGGTATTCGCAGCACCGGTAATCCGGTTTCTGGCCTCGACTACACTGTCGAGTTCACAATGCTGAGTGGTTCTTACGATACCATTGATTATAAGGGTCAAGCTTATGAGTTCATTGCGCATTATGCACTCCCAATGGTCAAGGTCGGAGCCGGCTATGTTTACTTCTCAGGAGACGATCCAGAATCCGACGAGTATGAAGGTTACTTTAGTGCACTTCCGAGCCCGTTCATCTATGATGGATCTTACGATGGCTGGGTCGGCTTTGGACCTGCATTCATGCTCAGCACACCTTACGGATTCTCATACACAGACATCGGTGCCGTAACCGACCTTAATGTCATCAACGGAAATGTGGCATTCAATGTTGGCGACCTCTCGCTGAGACTCGATGTCTTTAAATATGCTACCAACGAAGCTAAGGGCTACGACGATTCCAAAGATCTCGGGACAGAGATTGCTGTGAACTTCAGCTATCCGCTCAACGGCGTCGGCTTCGGCGGTGGTCTCGGCTACTGGATGCCCGGAAAAGCGTTTGGCGAAGACCTCGATCCGATGATCGGCACAATTCTCTACTTTGCTAAGGGCTTCTAATAACAGGGAAACCATGAACTTACTTGGCGGCGCTTCCTTTTTGGGGGCGCCGCTTCTTATTTTCACGGCCTTGAAAAGGAGGCTCGTCGATGGAATCTCGTGAAAGGTGGGGCAGTAGATTAGGGTTCCTGATGGCTGCTGTCGGCGCCGCCGCAGGTCTCGGAAATATCTGGCGATTCCCGTATCTCCTTTACAAAAATGGTGGCGGCGCATTCTTAATCCCATATTTCATCGCTCTGCTGACCGCAGGAATCCCTCTGGTGATACTGGAATACTACGCTGGGCAGCGAACGCAGTCCGGTGCACCGAGAGCTATGGCAAGACTTGTCGGAATCAATTGGGAATGGGTCGGTTGGTTTTCCCTTGTCCTTGTCTTTTTGATCTCGACTTACTACACAGTTATAATGGCTTGGGTAGTTGACCACATCTGGTTCTCCGCCAAACTTGCTTGGGAACCTAACGCTGAGACGTTCTTCTTTGAGAAATTTTTGCAAAGGATCCCGCCTGAGCAGTGGCATGGACAGCTTGGAGCCGTCAGATTTCCGATCTTTATCGGACTCGTCATCGCTTGGATTGCCATCTACCTTTCCATATTCAAAGGTCCTAAACTGACAGGTAAAGTAGCCACAGTGTTGATGATCACGCCGGTCGTCATTCTCATCATCATGGTAATTCGAGGGCTGACTCTGCCGAACGCCACAGAGGGACTGAAGTTCTACCTAACACCTGATTTTTCAAAGCTTAAAGATCCGCGCGTTTGGCTTGACGCATACGGCCAGATATTTTTCACCCTGAGCCTTGCGATGGGGACACTTATGGCCTATGCAAGTTACAAAGAGCCGGATTCTGAGATCAACAACAATGCGTTCATCACGGCGCTCGGGAATTCAAGCATCTCGTTCCTCGGCGGCTTCGCCGTGTTCAGTATTCTGGGATTCCTTGCGTTCACACTCGGAAAACCCGTCGGGGAAGTGGTCCGGTCAGGAATCGGACTCGCATTTGTGTCCTATCCGACTGCGATCTCCAAGCTACCCGGAGCGCCGATTTGGGGCATCCTGTTCTTTTTCATGCTCTTAAATCTTGCGACGACATCCGCATTTTCGCAAATCGAGGGCATAGTGGCTGGCGTGCGCGATAAGTGGAAAATCGCTCGAATTCCTGCACTTCTGGGCATCAGCCTCGCATCGTTCCTCGTCGCCATCATATACACGACCAAAGGCGGGTTCTATTGGCTCGACATAGTTGATTTCTTTGTGTCTGCCTTTGGACTCACACTTGTCGGCCTTCTCGAAGCAATAGCCATTGGTTACTTCTTCGGGACCAAAAAGTTAAGAGAGGATGTCAACTCGATCTCCGAGGTAAAAATCGGGACAATTTGGGACTTCTCCGTGAAGTTCATAACGCCGGCCGTCCTCATCATCTCTCTTGTGCTGTCGATACTTTCGCTTCTGACAAAGGGTTACGGTGGCTACCCGTCGAACACGATTCTGGTCGGTCTTTGTGTTTATCTCATCGGAATTGGGGTCTCGCTGTTGCTGGCTGCTGCTAAAAACGGCGATGAGGCCATCCCCACTTGGGTGGTCGTGTTGTTGGTCATCTTCACGCTCCTGATCCTCGTGTCGATTCTTCCAAAGGTCTATTCCGCCGTGATAATGGGGCTCTTTGGAGCCGTAATCCTCTGGGGAGGATTGATTTACTTCGTTATGTTGGCCTATCGAAAGAGGACGGAAGAGAGAGCCTGAGCCGACCTCTGGCGATTCAGGAGGGGGTGGATTTTTGCTCCAACTTGAAAATGTCGAATATAATTTGAGGCATTTGTAGTAAAAGGAGCGAAGGAAATGCGGTCATGGAAACTGAACGAAATAATCACAGTTGTGGTGCTCGGAGCTGCAATCGGGATCCTTTGGGTCCCTTGGACTATGTTTTACGAAACAGTCAGAGGGATTTTTGAACCTTTTGGGTTTAACAAATTTTTTGAAGGTTTTTGGTGCATCGGAGCCACACTTGCTGCCTTCATCATCCGCAAACCCGGAATAGCGTTTTTCGGTGAAATGGTGGCCGGATTTATCGAAATGTTTTCTACGCACTGGGGTATAACTTCGCTTATATGGGCAACTGCTCAGGGCGCTGCCGCAGAAGCGGTTTTCTTCGTGATGGGCTATCGCAGATGGAACAAGTTCGTCATGTTCTTAGCCGGTGGATTCGCTGGACTGGGCGAATACGCTGTGGAATTCATTTTCTACGGCTATGCAGGTTACAGAATTGAACTCATTATCTCCCAAATATTTTGGATTTTTGTCGGAGGTGGCATACTCGCAGGACTCTTGGCCGTCTATATCGCAAGAGAGCTCCAGAAGACAGGAGTGCTCGATGAGTTTGCCATCTCAAAAGAAAGGCGATGATAAGGATAAGGAAGATGAAGATGTCGGATTTGGACGAGGTCTGTGAAATAGAGAATGAAGCTTTTCTGATGCCATGGAGCCGTGATTACTTTGAAAAAATTCTGTCCTTCAAATTTGCAGATGCCTTTGTGGCGGTCGATGAAAAAGAGACCGTTTTGGGTTACCTCATCATCTTCGATTACGACGATACACTGGAACTTGCGAATATTGCCGTCAAACAGGGTTTCAGAAGGAGGGGCATTGGCGCTACATTGCTCAAAAAGGTCTTAGAAATCGCCAAAAATAGGCGAAAAAGCTTTGTAACTCTGGAGGTTCGGGAGTCAAATCGGACTGCAAGGAAACTTTATGAAAAATTCGGGTTTAAACCGATCAGGAGGCTTAAGGGCTATTATCAGCCGAATTTTGAAGACGGGATCTTGTATATGCTGGAGGTGAATCGAAATCGTGAAAATCAAAAAACTTGACCCTGATGTCATTAAACGAATAGCTGCTGGTGAGGTTATCGAGGAGCCGGCTTCTGTCCTGCGCGAATTGATCGAGAACGCTATCGATGCAGGCTCGACCGAGCTGAAGATCAGAATCGTCAATGGAGGCCAATCGCTTATCGCTGTTACCGACAACGGGCATGGCATGGAAAAAGACGAGATCCCAATAGCCGTCCAAAGACACACCACAAGCAAAATTGAAAGACCTGAAGACCTTGAGGCGATCTCAACTCTGGGCTTTCGTGGCGAAGCACTCTACGCAATTGCTTCGGTTTCAAAGCTTTTGATTAGCTCAAGGACAGCCGATTCCGATGTCGGATGGGAAGGACGTTTTGAAGGAGGAAGGCTGCTGGAACTCAAACCAGTGGCACATCCGATCGGCACAACCGTCGAAGTGGCCGATCTCTTTTTCAACCTGCCTGTCAGACGAAAGTTTATGGGCACGCCGTTCCGCTCCACCCGCCGTTCCCTTGAAAGGGTAACCGAATACGCCCTTGCACATCCGGAACTGGATTTCACGGTCTATTCCGACGACACCCAAGTCCTGCAAGTGAAACGGACAGATGACCTAAAAGAGCGAATCGTTGACATCTACGGACAGGATTTCCTTGACGACATGGTGTATTTTGAACAGGAGTTCAAGGGGTTACGCATTCGTGGATTTGTGTCAAAACCGGACAGGCTTAAAAGTAGCGGCATGTTGCAAATGGTCTTCGTCAACGGCAGAAGAGTCCGTGAGAACGAGATAAGGGCGGCCGTCTATCGCGCTTATGAGGCCGCTCGATACCCTTACTTCCTGATTTTCATCGACATAGAGCCAGAGCTGGTCGATTTTAACATTCATCCACAAAAACTTGAGGTCAAGTTTCACCGAAAAGTCAGGATCTTTGAGAAGGTGTTCACAAGCGTCCGCAGCGCCATCGAAAAAGCCAGAGAGAAACCGCTGCTCAGGATGAAATCCGATGGAACTGCATGGAAGCCCCAAACCCCTACTCTCCGCAGAGAAAAACAGGAACAGTTGGACTCGCAACAGTTACAACTCGGTGAAAGGGGATCCCAAAAACAGCAAAAACCGTTGTCCAAACCGACGACAACTCAGATTTTTCAGGTTCATAACCTTTACATCATCGCTGAGATACCGTCCGGCATCCTCATCATCGACCAACATGCAGCGCACGAGCGCATCATCTACGAACGGCTGAAAAAGAGAAGGAATCAGACGCTGCATCTGATGTTCCCGCTCATGGTAACCCTCGATCCGGGCGAAGCTAAGGCGTTTGAGGCTTACAAAGAGACCTTGGAGCACTTCGGTTTCAAGTTTCGTGAGATGTCGGGTCGAACGGTGGTCATCGAAGGCGTCCCCGATGTGTATCCCAACTTCAATCGCAATGATTTCCATGAACTTCTGGCATCTTTGGAACTCAAACGGAGTCTGCCGGAAAGGATCAACGAAGTGCTGGCGACGATCGCCTGCAAAGCCGCCATAAAAGCCGGAAAAAACATGAGTCAGGAGGAGATGTTGGCTCTGATCGATCAACTGTTTTCTTGTGAGACCCCTTATTTTTGCCCGCATGGGCGGCCTACCATGCTCAGATTTACTCTTGAGGAGCTTGAAAAGAGGTTCGGCAGAAGATAATCAACTTTTTGAACAAAAAGGAGGAGTTGTTATGCAGTTGGTGATGATTTTTATGTTGCTCGTAAATGCACATCATGAACTCTCTGTTCAGACCGATTCCCTCAACATGTCTATGGTTGCAACATTTCACGCTCTTGGCTTCGTGAATGACATGCAAGTTGTTGGAGACTATGCCTTCTTGGCCGAAGGTTCGTCTTTCACGATTTTGAACATCGCTGATCCAACTCGGATCTACGAAGTCGGCCGAACTTCTTTCGATTCGGAAGTGA
>QNDP01000011.1 GCA_003645975.1 Candidatus Hydrothermota bacterium
CCACTGTAAAGCGTCTTAACAAGGCGGCCTCTGATGTCATAGACCTTCAGGCTGACATTTCCGCGCTTCGGGATGAAGAATCCGATGTTCGTGAAGCGTGCGAACGGACTCGGTGCAGCGGCATAGAGCTCAGGCACAGAACCTTTCGGCGGCAGAACCGTCCACTCCTCGACCCCTTGAGGAGTGTATTCAGCTATGCGAAGGAATCCAGTATTCCACGGAAGATAAGGATAATTCTCGTTGCTGCTTACTTCATAGACTGTAAATACAACCTCAGCATATCCATCTCCATCAAGGTCATTGGTTGGCTTAATAGTGATTGCGGGATGGAACTTATAAACCACAGTATCCGTGTCAACTATCACAGTCTCAGCATATTCAAAGACTTCTGGCAGAATCGGATAGATCGTGTAATTCGACGGGTCGTTCACAGCACCGCCGTTGTATCTCCAACCCCATGCGCCTGTTGTTACACTCGTGAGGAGATAGATGTCCCAATTGCCGTCGCCATCGACATCGCCGACGCTCATTCCATCAAGGCCATAGACCGCAGGGTCAACCGGGAGAGTATCGATGTGAACAGTCGAGGAATCAATGTCGTCTCCATCGACATTCACGATATAAATGCCATGTGCAAAGTTGTGCCAATATTCACCGGAATAGAAGAATTCATCGCGTCCATCGTTGTCATAATCGTAAATCCCAGAAATTTTGTTGCATGGATACAGATCGGTTTCATCAAGGCCTTGAACAATGTATTTGAGTTCATAGGCATCGGGTCCTGTTGCTTCGAAGATAACAAATGCTCCACGATTCCATACGCCTATTATTCCTTCAAGATTTCCATCTCCATCGAGATCAAGGGGACCATAAGCGCCATTTGTGCTGCCGCCGAGACCCATCTCTGTGCGTCTGAATATTGCTTCAAGCACATCGTAGCTGAAGCCACCTATATCTCCCACAATAGACACAATGTAAGCGTTGTCATATACAGTGGCTGCATTGTTGACCCAAAGCACCTCTTGTTGTCCATCTCCATCGAAATCGGCTACTACTATATCCTCTGCACGCATCTGATTAGGCAAGTTCCCTGCTGTATCTCTCAGAAATTCAATGTATCTATCTGTTGGCTGACCGTCTATCCCATAGTTATCGCTTCCCGGAACACCATCCCATTCAAAAACCCAGAGTCCTACCCAATCGATGGAGGTATCACCAGAAGCTCCACTTTTTGCCAAAATAATCTCAGGCAAGCTATCTCCATCTAAATCTCCGACAGCAACACTGCGAGCCGGTTGATAGGTGGGATAACCCGGCCCTATATATGTCCAAACCTCTTGGATGGAATCGGGGCCAACAACCTCAAATACATGAACACGACCGCCATCTTTATAGTCCGTAACAATTATCTCGGGTCTACCATCATGATCGAGATCGCTGCCAACCAACAAGTCGCGAGTAAACTGATTAAATGTGGAATCAGCAGCGAGATAATCGTTAGGCCCATCGGTTGCCATCTGAGTCCATTGAGGAACCTGGGCCGAAAGCCCGATTACCAAACCCAAGCTGAGAAGCACAACACTAACAAACCTCATGATTAACCTCCTTTTTGCGGCCGTTATTTTAGGTTAACATGCTATGGGTTTCAAATGTCGGCGTTGCCCTATCAAAGGCTCTGTGAGCTCTCATTTTCTCCGATTTGTGAGAGATTCATCGATCTCTCAAAAGTGTTGGAATATAAAGTGATAAGCGTAATCTCAAGCCCTTCAATCAGTTCAGTTGAAATTCGACCTGAAGTTCTGTAACCGAGAAGGCTATGATTTTGGTGGGAAGATCAGACTGTCCAACCCGCGCAAAAGCGCCACCTTTGCCAGATGCTCGATATACTCCGCTGAACCCAACTTTTTGCCCGTGAAACCTATCTCGATGGGCTCGACGAGTTCCTTGAGGGCGGAACGGTCATCGGGAGGTGAAGATTTAATGGAATTTTCCAATTCCCTTAATCTCAAATACTTATCCGTGTTTCCCGTGATGACTATGCGGATGTCTCGCACTACATTACCGTCCTTTGAGCACAAAATCGTTACCGTAAAAGCGGGATAATCGACCTCGGTCCGTGTAGCTCGGTAATAGAAGGCATCTCCGTCGAAGTCTTTGAAAAATACCGATGTTATCAGGTGTCCCTTTCTCAAATTTCGGTTTTTTATGAAATCCTCAATGTCGTAAATTCCGCCATTTGGCCCTTGGATGTTGATCTTTGACTCCAAGGCCACAAGAGGACCAATAAGGTCGGACCACATCGGGAAGTAAGCCACGCTGCCGCCGATGGTTATCCTGTTTCTTAGAAGTGCGGTCGCCGCATGCGAGAGGGCTTTGACCAAGATGTGATTGGAATCTCTGCCGATATGGCGGATTGTGTCGGCGTAAGTCATCATTGCTCCAAGCTCTATCGTTGTCCCTTCTTTTCGGAAGAAGTCGAGGTCAAGGCGTCCGAGATCGACCAAGGCCTTGACATTTCGTATTTTTCCAAGCAAGAGGCCTGTGCCACCGGCATGTGGCACAACACCTTGCTCTTGAATGAGATCAACTGCATCCTCAATTCTCTCTGGAAAGAACCATTTGAGCTCCATAGCGTCGTTTATTCTAATGAGCGTCCTCGTAGTAAATCAACAAAATGGTGAGAATGTTCATGAGGATAAGGGAAGGGAGATAAAGGAGGCCGGAGCCGAGATTCAAGGACGCACTTTCGGAACTACATCGATTATTTCACTCGATTTATGGGTCTGAAGAGGTGTTTTGAAACGCCGACAGCCTCTTGGAAAAACGGCAAAGGTAAACTTGCTCAAAATCCTTCGACAAGGAAGCCAGAAAGGTGCCCTCTCACATTTCTCGGTCAGAATGGCGTTTCATCGTGGTGGAATTGCGTAGTTGTAGGCATATCAAAGTCTTGCGACATAGACCCTGTTGCGACCTCTGCGTTTTGCCTCGTAAAGTGCATTGTCAGCGCGCGTTATGAAAGAATCGAGTTCCTCAGCAGGGTAATGTTCTGCGACGCCGACGGACACGGTCAGCTTACCCCGTCCAACAGGAGGCGGGAACTTGTGCTTTTCCACTCTTGCGCGGATCTTTTCCGCAATCTCTGCCGCCTTTCTTATGTCGCCTGTTATCACCGCAATAAATTCGTCGCCGCCCCATCGGGCTACAAACCCAGCCGAGCCGACCGTGTTTTTCAATATCTGAGCGAATTCCAGAAGGACGCTGTCCCCAAAGGTGTGGCCATAATGGTCGTTTACATCCTTAAACCCGTCCAAATCTATAACTATTGCACTTAAAGGATGTCGTCCCTCTTCGATCCACCTTTCGAGCGTCTTGAAGGCATATCTTCGATTGTAGCATTGTGTTAGATCGTCGATGTTGGAGAGCATCTCCAATTCTCGATTTTTCTCACGAAGTTCAAGGTTCAACCGTCTGAGCTCCTCATACAAGATATCCAACTCCTCTTCCAAACTGAGACCTGTGTAAACCCTGAGAATCGTTAAAAGTTCATCTTCAGGCCATTTCTCCTTTGGCCGTCCAACAAAAACACAGACATGTTCGCCTCTCGAATTGCATGCGATCTCCTGTGCAATGATCTTTTTGCGGAAATATGCGGATGTGTATCCGCTGAAATACCCTGACAGCAGCCAACATCCAGCGAAGTTCTCCATCAACCCTCCCAGATATGCTTTTTGAATTCTGGCCTCGAAGGAACCCTCGATTTCCACCTTAAACATGAAATTATCAGGCTCATCTTCGTTAGAGAATTCCAGGTCGATGATCCTGTAAAGTCCGGCGTTTTCGAGGATGTAAAAACCCGCTTTGAGCCATTCTTTGGGTGAGTCCCAATCTTCGGCGTTTCTCAAATAGAGTGCGTAATTGTAACCTATTGCGAAACCGATCCTCACGAGGAACTGCGCCATCCGTCGAGGATTCATTATCTGGATCAGATTCTGCATGATTCTGCCCATGAGGTCTTCTCGCAGGATGATAAAACCCGGTTTCAAAATGAATTTGGTTCCGTCAAAGAGGTAAAAGAAATCAATGGACTTAAGTTCATCAGCTTTCATAGTATTCTCCTTTCGCCGAAAAGGACGACTACGATGGTCATGTTGTGAAATCCACTCAACTTCCGCTCAGCCCATGCCAGTTCGCCGTAGCTGTGAAAACCAAGCATAGGGACGTCTCGGATGAGATTTGTGATAATTTCCAGTTCTTTGAAAAAATCGCTTCCCATAAGTGTCTTGCGGCCAAGACATTCGAATATGAGTGCGGCCGCTGGTTTGACATCGCCGAGTGCGTCCAGAGCCTCGCCGACGGCCTCTTGCGCCGCTTTTATCATCGATTCCGAGTTCGTGACCATGACTTTGAATAAAGTTCCACGAGGCAGCGCTGTTGTCAGCCTTATCCTGCCCCCGTCCAACGGAACCAAAGATGAACGGATAGCATATTCGCCGTTGGGCAGAGGAATACCTATCTCCAACTTCCAAAGCAGATCGGCAAGATCACGCCAGTCCAATACTTTTGGAAGTCCAAGCTTCTCTCCTATCTCGATGAAGAAGTCGGCGGCAGGCCGCTCATCAATCTCAAGCAGGATGTTGTTCGAGATCTTCGTAATTCTGTGGAGAGTATCGTCCAGAGGCCACCATCCATGTTTCACTCCTATGCCTATCGGGACATTTGCTAACACCTCCGCCGCTGCAATTCCATCGTTGGTAAAGCCATCTTCGGTGAAGACGAAAGTAGGTTTTTGGTCTGTGCCAATCGGTTTTGCTGCTGCGCCGCCGGCTATATCGTAATCCATTTGAGTTGCAAGTATAAGTTCCTCAATTACTATGTCTTTCGTTGCAGCGAGTCCGTCAATAAAAGTCAGCATTAACCGTCTCTGGTAATACCTTGAATATCGAGGCAACCTTTTGTCTTTTATCTTGAGCAGAGTTTTCATCACGGCGGATATAGGTGCATCGTTGATGCCCTCGCCTATACCGGTAACAATTTGTAGCTCAACATCTTCTTCGGCCGCCAGCAACATAACGACGACTGCCGAATCCTCGAAGAAATTCTCGTGCGTAAAAGTGCTCACGGATGAAGCACCCAAAACAGGCGTCTTTGGCAAGATGCGCGTTAATGTATGCTGAACTAATCGATAGTCACGGTCATAGGTGGGGAATGTGATGATTAGGCTTGGGGATAGGTTTCGGAGTTTCGGAATTGCTTGCCATAAAGCCTCTTCGGTGGCGCGCACGGTGTCTTTGATCGTTGAGACCCCAACGGCTGCTTTCATAGCTATATCTTTCTTTGTGAAATGAGTTTTTGGGCCATGGAATGAGCCCACTTATCTGCTTCAAAGAAGTCTTCAACTTCGTCGCTGTCGTTCCAATCCTTTTTATGTAACTCCATGACTTTGGCGACAAGTTCCGGTATCTGAACAAATTTTATTTTTCCGTGCAGGAATGCATGAACGGCTTCTTCATTTGCTGCGTTCATCACAGCGGGCATAGTGCCGCCAATTTTCAAGGCTTCATAGGCCAATTTCAACGCAGGAAATCTATCAAAATCCGGTGGTTCAAACTTTAGGGTTGAGACATGGACAAGATCCAGCTTGGGCACAGGGGACTCAAACCGTTCAGGATATGTGAGTGCATATTGGATCGATATCTTCATGTCAGGCAATGATAAGTGGGCTAACAATGCCCCGTCTTTGAGTGAGATCATCGCATGAACTACGGATTGAGGATGCACCACGACCTTGATGTGTTCGGGCGGAAAGCCAAAAAGCCAATAAGCTTCAATTACTTCGAGTCCTTTGTTCATTAAAGTTGCTGAGTCAACTGTTATCTTTTTGCCCATAGACCATGTCGGGTGTTTCAGCGCATCTTCGACAGTAACATGGTGAAGCTGTTCCTTGCTGAATGTCCTGAACGGCCCTCCTGACGCTGTTAGGATTATGTCCTCGATCTCGGAACGGTTAACCGAGTTTATCAGTTGAAAAAGGGCTGAGTGTTCAGAATCCACTGGAATGAGCTCACCTTCAGAGCTTGCCAAGGTTTTCATCACGAATTTTCCGAACGAGACAAGGGTCTCCTTGTTGGCCAAAGCCACTCGTTTGCCATGTCTTAATGCTTCGACAGTCGGGAAATAGCCTATGGTTCCGGTCGTTGCGACCACCACCACATCGATCTCCGGGAGGGCAGCCACCTCAAGCAGCCCATTGCGGCCGAACAGAACCTTAACCCCTTCGGGTGGATAGATCTCTTTAACCTCGTCGGATGTGATGACGGCGTATTTTGCACCGAAACGATATGCAATATCGAAAAGTTTGGACACATTGCGGTGGGCGCTCACAGCAACAATTTGGAAAAATTGACTGTATTTTTCCACAACTTTAAGCGTATTTGTCCCGATAGACCCGGTTGCCCCCAGAAGTGCGATTTTCTTTCGTTTCATGGGATGACCCTTCGTTTTTGAAATAGATTGAGACCTAATTATTTGGGCGTTTGAGAGTTATGTCAATTTGAACAGGCCGCAAATTGTTTGCAATCTAACCCATTTGAGGAATTCGCTGATCAGCACATCCTTAGACCTGCAAATTTCGATCCTGATTCGGTTGGAATGGATCGAAACGGAGAGCTTAAAATTTTCTAAATTACGGTCAGGACTCTTGAAATGCGGCCGATGAGACCATGAAACCCGTGAGTTGATTGAGGACAAGCCCCAGAACGACCATTCCGAAGATCGAATCACAGCCCATTAAAATCGCCTCATTTGCTATCGCTATGGTGAGGCCACCTTGTGGGATAAGCACGAACCGTCCGTTCACAGCAGAGATTTTGACAACCCCTCTAACTAAAAAGTAGAGCAAAAGGAAAAAGGGATTTTCGATTCCCAAATTACCGACAAGGTTGCCCGCAATGAGCAAAAACATCACATAGATTCCGGGCGTCGCATAGTCCAAAAGCCGCTCTATCTGCTTGTCTTCCGGCGACTGCAGCATGTTCTCAAACACAATTCCAGCCGATATGCCGATCATGAGCGGCGAAAAGCGCAGTCCAAATGCCAAGAGACCGAGCAGCAGGCCGTAGGTAAACCCGGAAATCAAACGGATGCCTATACTTCTGAATGACTGGCAGAATCTGAAGAAGGCGAAGCTGGTAAATAAGCCGATTGTTGGCGATAGAAGGCCATTGACCGGGTCCTTGAGCAGCTCGAAGCTCCAGATAAGGACAATGCCGGGCGTCCAGTCGATCGCACACATCAAATTCCTTTCGTCTCTGAAAATTCTTGCTGCGAGTGGGTGGCTGACCGCCGCTGCGGCTGCCAAAAATAAGGCACAGGTGAAACTGAACCGCAACAATTTAAAAATCAGGAAGACGGCAATGATGACGGCAATTCCTTCGAGGATACCCTTTATGCGGTTCTGTCCGCCCATCCCTTTCAAAATCTCGGCCTTTAACTCCATCCCATAGGCCATGCCCAACCACACCGAGCCGACACTTAACCCTATCTGCGACAAAATGTTGTTTTTTGAAAGGAGCAGCCCAACCAATGCCAAAACGCCGCCTATACCGATGTTGACGGGTTCAAAAAGTAAAAGGTCTATCGGTTTATGCCTAAAATCGAAACGGTAGAAAACAAAGGCCGTCAACAATATCGCTACTGCAATTCCCAATGTCTCCATCGAATTTATTCTAAATGAAAATGAGTCGGGTTAGCAACTAACTATTCGAGTTTCGGGCAGTTTCGCACTTCCAGCCTTCATTGCGACAGCCTAAATCCATGTTTTAACATTTGGACATGGCGAGCTACATAGGAATCGATGTCGGAGGCACATTCATAAAAGGTGGATTGGTGTCCAAAGGACAACTTATTGATTTCCAAAAGATTGAAACCGAAGCTGAGAAAGGACCGGAACGGGTGATCCAGAACATCGCATCCCTGATAGAAAGGTTGAAAAGGGAGGACACTGAGGCCGCAGGCGTCGGAGTTCCCGGAATGGTGGACATGAAAAACGGAATCGTCCGCTTGCCGCCGAACCTTCCCGGATGGGACGAAGTCCATCTCACGGAGAAGCTGGAGCAGATGGTCTCGATCCCGACTTTCGCCGGAAACGATGCAAATTTCTATGCAGTAGGCGAATGGCAGTTCGGCGCTGGAATCGGTGCTGATGACCTGATCGTTTTGACACTCGGAACGGGTCTTGGCGGTGGCATAATCTCCGGCGGCCGACTCCTGCTCGGCGCCAATTTCGCAGCGGGCGAAGTGGGGCACATCTCGATCGTTCCGAACGGGCAGCAATGTCGATGCGGCAATCGCGGATGCATAGAGGCCTATGTCGGAAGGGATTATCTCGTGGAAAGGGCTAAATATCTCGCACAGAAGTGGCACAGCGATAGGTTGTCGAATAAATCCGCTCTGAGTCCGAAGCTGATAGCAGAAGCCGCAGATGAAGGCGATGAAGCTGCAAAAGCTCTCTGGCACGAGTTCGGACGGATGCTCGGCATCGCAATCGTCAACTATGTCCACATCTTTGACCCCGAACTGGTCGTTTTGGGAGGTGGAGTCGTCGGCGCATGGAATCACTTCATCGATCCTCTGATGGCCGAAGTCAAAGCAAGACTCATGGACTTCCCCGAACGGAAATTAAAGATAGTGAAAGGCGCGCTGGGCGACATGGCCGGCATCTACGGAGCGGCCTTCGTGGCCATGAAAAGAGGAGCTGTCTGAACACATTGTGCCCGACTTCTGAGATCGGACATAGAAATGGCACTTGAGTAAAAGAAAAGCCCTTCCTAAAGAAAAAACACTTAAAAATCGGAATCCCTTCGTTGACGGAAAATTATGTCCCAACCCACATGGAGGGGAAAGGAAGCCAAAGTCCCTTGTGTCTCTGAAGGAAGGTCAGGATGAGGGATACCCCTCGAATGTCAGCGATGCCAAATTTTCACACGAAGTTCTCCATCACAAACAAGATTAGCAATAGTCTTCATAAAGGGTCGGAAGGAGTATGTTGTTAAGAGCTCAGAACTTATGCCGATACAGCAAGCTAAAAATCCGATAGCCAAAAAGGCACAACACTTTCGCCAAAGCGTAATTCCATTGGCCGCAATCGGGGTTCAACCGTAAAATTTGGGGCGTCATGGCATTGAAATTCAAAGAAATCGGACTCGAACGATGGAAATCCCTGCTCGGCCGTCTCGACAGAGTCTCTTTCTTTTGGACACCCGAATGGTATTCTCTTTTCGACTGGGTCTTCAAAGTCTA
The DNA here is from genome assembly GCA_003645975.1 of Candidatus Hydrothermota bacterium. GTDB lineage: Bacteria > Hydrothermota > Hydrothermia > B15-G9 > B15-G9 > B15-G9. The sequence continues at coordinate 9,298 of QNDP01000011.1, forward strand.
TGAATTTGAGGATGATGGCGGTAGGTGGATAGTGCCCGTTCAGGTCCGCAGGCGATTCCGATGGCTCAAAGTGCTCGAAAGTGCACCCTGGGGCGGCTATGGCGGAACCATCGTCTGCGAAGGTGAGCCACATCCTGAGAATCTGGCAAAGTCTCTTCTGAAAGTCGTATCCATGAACAAATCCATCAGAGCGGTCTTTGTGTTTCATCCGTTGTGGCGGCCGCAAAACATCGATGTCCCCCAATTTTTCAGAATCTCAAAGCGCACCACGCATATCCTGTTTTTGAATCAGAACCCGCTCGATCTGTGTTCGGACACATGCCGCAGGAATTATCGGAAGGCGCTGAGAAACGGATTGGTAGTCAAAAGATACAAAAACCCGACCGAATTTTCCGAGAGCTATTTCCGACTTTACATCGACACCGTTGCCCGACAGAGGACACGAGCGGCTTTCACAAAAGCCTTTTTCGACAAGTTGTTTTCAATCAGAGGAGTTAACCTTTTTGCAGTGGAATTTAACGGAAAGGTCGTTGCTGCCGCCATCGTCTTCGTCGGCCATAAGGAACTCTTTTACTGGCATGGGGCCTCGTTGACGCGGTTTTTACCTTACAGGCCAAACAACTTGCTTCATGTCGAGATCGCAAAGTGGGCTTGGAAGACTGGATTCGAGATTTACAACATGGGAGCAAGCATGGGCGTCAGATCCCTCGAGCGTTTCAAGGAGTCTTTTGGCGCTCGACCGGTTGAATATCCGATCTTCCGTTTCGGGCTTTAGCCCTCGTATTTCGCCACGATCAGCGATGCGTTGTGTCCGCCGAACCCGAACGAATTGGTCAGAGCATACTTCAGGTCAACCTTGTGCGGTCCGTCGGGCACATAGTCGAGGTCGCATTCGGGGTCTGGATGTTCGTAATTCCGAGTCTTGTGCACTATGCCTTCCTTGACGGACATCACGGTTGCGATGAACTCGACGGCTCCTGCGGCTCCGAGCGTGTGGCCGATCATCGACTTCGAGGATGAAATCGGGATTTTGTAAGCGTAATCGCCAAACAGCCGTTTGATCGCTTTGGTCTCCATCTTATCGTTCAACGGGGTGGATGTGCCGTGAGCGTTGATATAGCCGATGTCCTCTGGTTTGATCCCGGCGTCCTCGATCGCCAGTTTCATGGCCATGTAGGCGCCTTCGCCGTTGGGTTCCGGTGCTGTGATATGGTAGGCGTCAGCGGTCGCACCGTATCCGACCAGCTCAGCATAAATCTTTGCATCCCTTCGGATTGCATGATCAAGGCTTTCGAGGACTACGATGCCGGCGCCTTCGGCTATAATGAAACCGTCGCGCTCCGCATCGAACGGTCTGGATGCTTTATCAGGTTCATCGTTGCGTGATGAGAGGGCGCGCATCGACGAGAACCCAGCGACCGCAATCTGAGTGATCGGCGCTTCCGCTCCGCCAACAACGACGACATCCGCATCGCCACGCTGTATCATCTTCATCGCCTCACCGATCGCATGTGCGGACGATGCGCAGGCAGAAACGATGCAGAAATTCGGCCCTTTGAAACCGAATTTGATGGCAATATGGCCGGCCGCAATATCGGGGATCATCATCGGCACAAGGAACGGGCTCACGCGGTTAGGTCCGTAGGCTAACATCTTTTTTATCTCGATTTCGAGGGTCTCGATTCCGCCTATGCCGGATGAGATAAGGACAGCAACACGATTTTTGTCAAGTTGCGGATAGTTGAGCAGTTCGGAATCCTCGACGGCCTCGACAGCGGCGTAAAGTGCGTATCTTGCGTATCTGTCAAGCCTTTTGATCTCCTTGCGGCCGAGTCTGTCGAGGGGATCAAAATTTTTGAGTTCGCCCGCTATCTGGCTATAAAACTCAGAGGGATCAAATCTTGTAATTCTATTGATTCCGTTGCGCCCTTCGAGCAACCCCTGCCAAAATTCGACAACACTATTACCTATCGGCGTCAAAGCGCCGAGTCCTGTTACAACTATTCGGGGATTCATCACTTAGACTGGACTTTTTCTTCGATGTATTTGACAGCTTCTCCCACTGTGGCCAACTTCTCAGCGTCTTGGTCGGGGACTTCGATGCCGAACTCTTCTTCGATCTTCATGATCAACTCAACGACATCAAGCGAGTCAGCACCGAGGTCCTCCTGAAATCGTGCATCAGGTGTAACCTGCTCAGGAGGCACGGAAAGCTGGTCAACGATGATTTCTCTGAGCTTCTCGAATGTGTTCATCACAAACCTCCTTGTTATGGTTTTTGCGAAAGGCTTTTCACAGGCAGGCCATCCTAAAAAACTTGTGCCGGGAGGGGGACTCGAACCCCCACGGGATTAAATCCCACTAGGTCCTGAACCTAGCGCGTCTGCCAATTCCGCCATCCCGGCTTGTCAAAAGCGGCTCAAATTATATTTACCCCCTTTGACTATGTCAATCTGACGGTAAGGCTTCAAGGCAACATCCTCAAAATTAAGGCATTCAATGACGCATCTTTCGACTCGGCCGCTGCCCCTATCTGCCCGACCACATAACATTGCATCGCTCTGAAAATCAATATGTTACACTGAATCGGATCCTTTGAACGCTCAACCGTCCGTCTCAAGCACATCCCTGACGAAGTCCACATCGAAACCCTTCCGCACAAAGTAACCCACGATCTTCCTCCGAGTGTAACCCATCTTTTCAAGTCTCTGAGCTTTACGCTTGATCAATTTCGCCACCTCATCCCAGTCAAAGGCTTCGTCGATGGCCTTATCGACCGTTTCACTTGGGACACGAAACTTACGAATAAGCTCGGCCTTAAGTCTTGGAGGCGATTTGAGTTTTGAAATGCCGGAGATGACGAATTGCTTGGCAAACTCAAGGTCATCCACAAGGCCTTGCCTCTGAAGTTCGTCTATCACATCTCGAACGACATCGCTCGGAAATCCTTTGCTTTTTAAGCGATTTTCCAGTTCCCAACGGCTCCGCAAACGGTAAATCAGCAGTCGGTAGGCCAGATTGAGGGCGGCCTGCTTGTCCAACTTTGTCCTTTTCATTCAACGGCTTTTCCTTTGGTCTCCACGCCAAGCAAAAGAACCACCAATCCCGCTATGACCGACAGCACGGCAAACCAGATGAGCGCATCGATGACGGCTTTGTTTTTGAGGAAGTAACCGGTGAAATACGGCGCAATGATGCCCGCAATCCGCGCCATGACGCCGGCCATCCCGTTCGCAGTGCCCCTGAAAGCGGTCGGAAATAGCTCAGGCGTATAGGCATAGACAAGACCCCAGACACCGAGACAGAAGAAACTGGTAACCAGCGCCGCAATCACGAAGACCGTCAAGTTGGTAGCCCATGCGAAGATGAGCGTCGAGACGGCGGTTCCAAAGAAGTAAACCGCAAGCGTCAGTTTGCGACCAGTCCGCTCGATCAGATAGGCGACCGAAAGATAGCCCGGAAGTTGTGCGACCATCATCAGAAAGGTAAACCACATGCTCCGCACTTCGCCTATCCCTTTGTTTGCAAACACCTTTGGCAACCAGATGAAAATCCCATAGTAAACGAAACTGACGACAAACCACGAAACCCACACCATGATCGTCAAGTTCCGATATTCTTTGCTGAAAAGCGATGTGAACGGCACCGAAACGCGCTTGACCGGTTCTATCTCGTGCTCGATTTTGACCTTGAACTGCTTCTCAAGTGCCGAGACGCCGCCTTTGAGGAACAGGTATTTCGGACTTTCGGGCGCTAAGGCGAACGGGATTATCAGCAGTCCAAACACCGCCATGACATGGTAAACCGAGCGCCAACCCCATCTTGCGCCGACTGTCACAGCGAACAGTCCGATCAAGATGCTGCCGATCGCCCAGCTCGTTTCGAGATAAACCAAGTATCTGCCCCTGAGCTTGATAGATGTCAATTCGCTGAGATATGCGTTCACCGAAGGCAGTAGTCCGCCGTAGCCGATCCCGGATATGAACCTCAAAATCGTGAAACTTTTAGGAGAACCTGCGAATCCGTTGAGTGCAGTAACTATCGATGTCAAAAAGAGAAAGATTAGGTTGGCGTATTTTCTGCCCGTCAGGTCGGCGACGATGCCCGATATAAGCGCTCCGAGCAGCATCCCCATGAATGTGGCGCTGGCAAGCGTGCCGGCCTCCATAGCGCTGAGGTTCCATTGCGTTATGATCGCTGGCAATGTGAACGGTATCAGCATGACGCCGGCCGCCACAGCGATCCATCCGAG
>QNDP01000012.1 GCA_003645975.1 Candidatus Hydrothermota bacterium
CCAGGGCGACCAATTCGTCTCCCTTGAGCCATTGATGCGCGCAGTCAGACATGCACCTGCATAAACAAAAGCCGCATCCTCGTTGTCCACCACAAAATGTTGATCGAGATATCCATCCCCATCTGAATCTTTCCATGTTTTCAAGTCCGAACCGAAGCCCAAGACATAGTCTTTTGCGGTATCTCCTGGGTGGCTGCGAAGCGACCAACCGTTGAAATAACCGTGATCAAGGAAGATGACGTTCTGCCTCGATAGGTTGTTGAACTCGTCCGCAATGTTTTCCGCCGTCGCATCCTCATCATCGCTGCTCGTCGTGTTCACATAAAGCCTTTCGTCCCCAAGATAGTTTGCGTCATCGTAAAGGAAATTGGTTACCCAAACCCCGCTGTAGCCAGAGCCTCTGAGCGAACCGTCAGGGTTAGCGATCACGATCGTCTTGGAATCCGATGCATCTGGCGCTACGGCGAGCGTCTCGGCATCGTCCGCATCGAACCCGGTGATAAAACTCAAGGTGGCGTCTTGGAACTCATCGCTGTCGATCGCACGGACCGTTGTGTCAGCGTCATACATGAAGTTCGGGTCAAGGTCGCCGGCGTCTGCAACAACGATAACATGCTCAGGCCTAATGGATTGTAACTCGGAAAGCCGCTCGGAGATTCTGCTCGTGTAGTTCAAATCGACATAATGATCGGCATAGATTTCGTGCAGCGAGTCGATTGCCGCCCAATCGGATATGTCCGTCTTGTAGAGGATTACAACGGTGGTGTCGCTTGCGGATTTCGATCGAGGTAACGATTTCAGACCGATCTTTTTGAAATCCAATAGCCTTTGATGAGACCGCCGACGGCCGCCACGCGCTGTTACCACAACCCCAAGTGCTGGTTGGCCGTTTTCGTCGAGATAGGTGTAGCCGAATTTCGATGTAAATCTTCCCGAATCGACCTTGATGTCCCTTTGAATCCCAAACTTACGGGCTACAAATGAGGCAAATGAACGATAGTCCTGTGAATCGGAGCCTGCTGGAAGCTGAACGACGAGATGTCTTTCGGTCAGTAAAACGAGCGTGTCGGGAGCATACCACCGAAGTGCATGTCCGTTGAAGACAATTTTGGCATTCGGGAGCACCGATTTGTAGGCCGACGGGTCAATTTTTCCCGTCAGATCAAGCACATACAACATCGGATGCTCAAAACCTCCTGCCACAATGCCTAAGACCAAAATCAAGTGCATCATGGTTTAAACCTCCTTTTTGAAAAATTTAGTCCAAATTCCAAAATTTTGGTTCGATAAGTCTGCCGAAAATGCGGTCTTTTTTCGCCAAGTCCTCGATGAATGTCAGATCTTCTGGCGTAAGGTTATCGTTTTCAGCAATTTTGAGCAGCCTGTCGATCGCCTCGTAATGCTCCGAGAATCGGATTTCGGCGTAATCCCTTGCGCTCCAAGTCGTTATCAAAAACTGCCAGTCGGACGATTCCAGAAGCAGGAGCTCCCGCAGGATTTGCTGCAGCAGGCTGCGATTGATGTCTTTTGATTTCAAGATATTGATTGTCCGAACTTCGGCATCGTAGATTTTCTCCCAAGTCCAGCTTGTCCATTCGTTGAGCCAAACCCAGTGGAAACCGCCTTCGCCCCAAGAGCCTTCGGGCAAAGCTATGACATCTTCAGGCGGAAAGGCATCGAGATAATCCCCGAGTTTCACAGGTTTTACCTGCGATTTGTGCAATTTTTTGAGCACAAGGTAGAGCCATCTCGGCCCCTCGAACCACCAATGGCCGAAAAGCTCGGTGTCGTAAGGCGCCACAACGATGCCATCGTGCTCGGCTGCAAGGCGGTTCACAAGCTGGACGAAGTGGTCGGATTGGGCATCGAGAGGTCCGTTCACGGCTTCAGGGTCATATTCCGCTTTGTCCGCAAGGTCGGCTTTGGAATCGGTTACGCGCCAATATTTGTGGCCACTTGGAAAATGGCGTTTGTGAAATTCGAGATAGTTCGGGTCGCCGGGATAGCCCCAGTCCCTTGACCAAACCTGAAGCGCCGTCTGCGGGTCTCGTGTAAAGAACGCCACCGTCTTCGTAGATCCATGAGATGCAGCGAGATATGGCTGATAAGGGCTCAATTCTCGGCCTTTGAACTCGTATTCGCTTTTGAACTGTTCCCAAAGGAGCTTAAGTCCTTCAAAAAGCGACAGATAGGTGCCAATCGGCTTGCCGCCCTTGAGAAGGTGTTGATCGACAATGAAATACCGAATTCCAGCATCGTGGTAAAACTCCTCCACTCCGGCGCGCTCGAACTCCGGAATGCTCCCGACCGGGGGTTTCCAGCGATAGCGCGGCCTGTAGGCGAGTTCCGGAGGCCAGATCCCTTTGGGCCGCCGCGCAAATCGCTGTTCGTAGGCAGCGACACCGATCTCGACCTGAGCTTTGACGCACTCGTCCCGTCCCAAGAGCGGCAGATAGCCGTGCGTTGCAGCAGATGTTATGATCTCGATTAGCCCTTCGTCCTGAAGGCGTCTGAACTCTCCGACCAGATCGCGCCCGATCGAATCGAAGAACTCCAGTTTGTCGGTAAAGAAATCGACCCACATGCGCGCCACTTTCGCCCGTTGATGGAACCCCTCCCGCTCGAAATGTTCCACATCACCTTGAGCCGACTCAATCTTCGATCTCAGGTAATCGACAAAGCTCGATTTGAACTCGTCATCTGCGAGTTGTTCCACGAGGATCGGCGTCAGCCCGACCGTGATGTTTGCAGGAAGACCTTCGGACGCAAGTTTTCTGACCACTTGGATCAAAGGGATGTAGGTTTCAGAGGCGGCCTCGAAGAGCCATTCTGCGCCGTGTGGCCAGATGCCATGAGACAGCACCCAGGGGAGATGCGAATGCAGGACTATCGCAAATGCTTTGCGTTCAATTTGGTTCATTGCTCGGCCTCTTGCATTTCAGGGAATCTCAAAAGGGCACCGATCGAGCCGATGCCTTCAAGCAGTTCCTTCTGAATGACATGTTCGATTCCAACGCCCTGTTCGATCGCCTCCTCGATGGCGTCATCGACGACATCGCGCACTTTGTAGGTTTCGGCGCCGCACGACGGACATGTCTCCTCATCGACGCCCAGAAACCCGCATTTGGGGCAGCGAACGCCTTCCGCCTCAAACCCTTCGGCCACGATCAAGGTCTGAACCTGATTGTGCATCAGTGCGTCGAGGGTGTCTCGGAGACCGGCGACCGCCAGCTCACCTTCCGCAAGGCGTCTCTTAAGCTCCTCAACGAGCTTCCGCTCCTCAGCCTTTTCGACCTCGATCTCGATCTTCCTCGCTTCGTTGAGGATCCGTTCGATCGGATCGGTTGGGTCGGCCACGAAAGCGCCTGCGAGCTTCTGGCGCAGCCTGAAAGGCAGATAGAGCTGGAGTTGACCGCGAACCGGCTTGGCCTCACCGACGATCAGAAGGTCATAGTTGCGTGTCGCCATGAGCATGTCGATCACATCGACGACGCGCATAAGGTGTTCGGCCACAAGGTAGTTGTAAGCCCTTTTGAGTCTGACAGGTGGCGATTTGAAGCGCGCCTTCAGGTTGATGTCAACGAGCTTTTCGGCATCCACAATCGAACCCATGAACATCTCGTAAAACCTTGCCTTCTTATGGTCAACAACTACAACGAGATAGCGTTTGTATTCGTCAAGCAAAAGCGTCAGCGGTCGGATGTAAGGCGTGTAGTCGAAGACAAGCCGCTCACGGAGCGGTCTGGGCAGGTAATGGACTCTGAACAGGTTGCGCGATGTCGAGCTGAAAGCAGCGATCCCTTTGACTACAAACGGCACGGTGCTTTTAACCTCCGCTGGCAAAACCTCCCTCACGAATTCGCGCAGTTTAGCTATGTCATTGCGAACCGATTCTTTCTGCCGCTCGGTGTAGTCAAACCTTTCGAGCCGATCCAGTGCATCGTCGAACATCCTGTTTGCGCGTTCGACAAAGTCGCCCCTTTCGGGCACAGTTGCCAAATAAAGGCTCGTTATCAGGTTCCTACCGTTGGCGAACTCCCTGAGTTCACGAATCATATCGAAGGTTATCATCCTGCTTGCATTCATTCAAAAGCCTCCTTTTAGTCAAAAATTTAATGACTGAGGTTATGTCGTGCAACAAATTCATGCCCAAAGAGATGAATCGAACTCACAGAAGGGGAACTTCACGGATGTTTTCTCTCGTTGTCGCAGGTGCAAGGGATATTTCCGCACTTCGGGCATCCTTTTTCGTAACGGCTGGCAGCGGCTTCCATGTCGATCCCATAGATGTTGGCAAGTGAAAAGAGCCAAGCCATGACATCGCTGAACTCCAACAGCATCTCGTCGGGATCACCGTGTCGAATGGCTTTGGCCAGTTCACCGACCTCCTCGACGAACCAGCGGAAGGTCTCTGCGGCGCCGCGCCTCTTGTCCTTTTCAAGGTAAGTCCTTTTTATGACCTCTTGGAACTCCTTAATCTCCATAGCGATTCACTCGGATAAAATTTGAAAAACTTCCTTGCTATTGGCATGATGTGTCGTCTTGCATCCTTTATTGGGACAAGTTTTTTGAGAGCGAAGACAGCGGGTTTGACGAAAAGCACTCGTCTGAGCCGAGTGCGCATCCTTATAGCTTCGGCATAGCCGATATTCACTGCCTCCTCGATCCGTTCAAACTCATACCATTGGATGTGTGCAACGCTTGGTGATATGACGACATCGGAGAGTGCCAGTTCGAGATCGTTGAGCCTGTAAGCTGTTATGTTATCAATCCTTATGAGGATGTCGAGTGCAGAACGGAAACGGCTCATCGGGATCGGCGGGCGGCCGACATCGACGCCTATGACCACATCCGCACCAAGCGCGAGTGCAGCGACAACAGGAACTTTTTGGGTGGCACCGCCATCGACAAGCAGCATATCACCGAGTTCGACCGGCGGAAAGATGCCCGGAATTGCGCCCGTTGCCTTCACGGCGGAACGGAGGTTGCCTCCAAGAATGACCACATCCTTCGCAGAGACGAGGTCGGTTGCGACATATCCGGTCGGGATCGGCAGCTCCTCGATCGCTATGTCGGGCAACAGGTCTGCGAGGATGTCATCGACCAAGTCGCTTGAAAGCAAGGACTTATTCACCAATCCCTTAGCCACCATAAAGGTTTCCCGAACGGCCTCTACCGCCTTTCGCAAAAGCCCTCTATCCTTCTCAACCGAGAAGTCTTCGAGCTGGATCTCCTTGTATTTTGGGGATTTGAGGATTTGTTTGACTGCGTCGATCGCATTGTCAGCGGTTCCATAGTAGGCGTAAAGAGCGGTAGCGAGTCCGCCGGCACTCGCTCCGATGAGGAAATCGAACTTTATTTTCAAATCTTCAAGCGCCTTAAGCACGCCGAGATGCGCAAGTCCGCGCGCACCACCAGCGCCCAAAGCCAATGCTACTTTCATCTTCTCACTTCCCCGAAGTGTTTAATTTGTCAACAATGTTAAGGACTTCGATTATGTCATTTAGCTCGAAATCTGCACCAGAATCCTTCGTTCCAAAGGTATCGCCATATCTTGCGAACGCTGTGATCATACCGAGTTTTGCTGCGCCGGTAATGTCTCTTTGGGGCCAGTCGCCTACCATGAGCACCTCTTTTGGCTCGACGCCGAGTCTTTCGAGTGCGAATTTGAATGGAGCGGGCGACGGCTTGCGTTCACCGGTATCCTCAAAAGCGACAACGACTTCAAAGAAATGGTGAAGCCCGACTTGGACGAGACGAGTCCATGCCTGCAATTTTGGCGCATCGGACACGACAGCCAGTTTGAGTCCGCGCTTCAAAAGTTCCATAAGTGTATATCGGACATGCGGATACAGAACCAAAGCCGCCTCTTTTGCCTTGCGGTAGGCGACTATCCCGGCAGCGAGTATTTTGTAATCGATTTCCCCGAGCACCTCCTCAAGAAATTTGTCGAAGACATTTTGGAACTCAATACCGTATCGGTCGTATATCTCGAAGATTTTGTCCTCCACTTCCTTAGCGGTCATGTTGAGGCCTGCATCGACCATAGCCTCTGCCGCTGCGCGCACTGAGGCCGTTTTCATGCGCATAAAATCGACCAAAGTGTTGTCAAGGTCGAAAATTACGGCCTTGATCATTGTCCTCATCTCCCATATCGCATCTCCCTTCTACGCAAAATTGCGTAGGCTTGGTCAATCTTTTCGATGAGTCTCCTCCTGTCCTCTCTTTTTAGTCTTGCCCTACGGATCTCACGATAGACATCGTTTAAGACGCTATACACATAGCGAAAATCGCGCTCGATTTCAGCAAGTGTGATGCATCGATCGACCGCTTCGGACAGCTCTTGGAAATTGCGTTGAAATTCGGTTTCCAGCTCGGCCTGCCACCGTTTTTGGCGTTCCCAAAGGATGTCAAATGCGGCTCTAAGTCTATCGAACAGCTCGTCTTTCTGGTCGCGCCTCATGCGCGTATTCCGAAGTTCGTCGCGCACCTGCCGCAGGTAATCGCGCGCCTCGTTGAAGCTCGGCGATGTCTGTGCCATCTCCAACCCTTTGGAGACCATCTCGCTGAGCCGCTGATAGTTCTCGTTGAACTCCTTTTCGAGTTCACGGCGGTATTCCGCCTGCCTCTCGCCGAGAATCGCATAGGCCTCACGGAGCTTCGAGAATAGCTCATCCTTGTGTTCGCGTGTCATAGGTAGTTCGCGCAGCCGTTCACGAATTCGGTTGAAGTGTTCGCGCGCCTCCTTGAAATAGCGTGTCTTTTGCGCAAGTTCGACGCAGTCCTCGACCTCCTTTTTCATCTGTTCATAGTTCCGCTGGCGTTCGAGTTCCATAGCGGCCGCCCATTCGCTCTGGCGCGCGCGCAGGATGTTGAACAGGTTGTTCAGCTCGGCGATCAACTCACTGCGCTTGCTCGATTCCAAAGGCAACGTCTTCGTCTTGTCCTGAAACTTGATGAGTTCCATGCGCGTGTTTCGGAAGTCGTGCGTTGTGCGGACAAGCTTGTCCAGTTCTTCGAGTTCCTTACGGAGCAGCTCATAGTTGCGTTCCCGTTCGGCCTGAGCGGATTCGCGCCACTTCTGTTGCCTCTCCCAGAGGATGTCGAACGCCTGCTGGATTATGCTGAGCACCTCTTCACGATGTTCGGGTTTCATCCTGACCTTGCGTGCAATCTCTTGGAAGTCTTTGAGGTGTTCGCGAATCTGCACGAAGATTGAGCCTTTTTTGGCCTCTTCGAGCAGCTCCATAGCGCGCTCTTTCATCTCCTCATAGTTCTGTTTCAGTTCGCGCTCGATCTCGCTCCGCTTTTTGTTCAGGATGTCGATGACCGGCTTGGTGGCTTCGAGCATGGCGTTTTTGGCGAAATCCGGGAGATCAGAACTTTCGACATCCAGTTTGAAGTCCTCGATTTCGGTCATGACCCGTTCGATCGAGTTGAGTGCGACCACCTTTTCGGCCGATGTGTTCAAGTAGTTCAGTCTGCGCATGAACTTGTGGAGCCTTCGGGCGACATCCATGAAAAGGATGGCCGCAACCGCTGGGTTGCCTCCTTGAGGTTCGACGAAACCGACCTGTTTGCCCAAGCGTCCCTCGAACTCCGTCTCTATGTCGTCGATCGGCTGGCCGCTCCAGTTCCAGATGCGCCCGTATTCATCGACATAACCCTTCGGAATCCATTGACCGTCCTTCGTGTGGCGAAAGATATAGCCGTCGGGTTCGACCCTCCAAGTAGGCTCTGATTCGCCGTTTTCCACGATAAAGCCTTCGGAGTCAGCTTCTGCAAGTTTTACCTTGAATTTCACAAGCGGATCGGAGATCACATAAAGCGAACCATCTGAGTCCATGAACCCTATCACATCGCGCCCTGTGGCGCTCTGCCTATATGCAAATGTCTCCTCGAATAAGTCTAACTTGAACATAGCTTTCCACTTTCCTGTTGGTTTTGGACGGAAATTTTACGCTCTCAATGCTAAGGAATGCAACCGAAGCCCCGTAAAACCGCCGAGAAACGGTGCTGCGTGTATTGCGCCGATTGACAATACCTGCCACAAAATTTCAAAATTAAAAACATGAACTTGCCGATTTTGAAAGCAATCGAAATCAAAAAAACATACCCCGGTAAGCCGCCGGTCGAGGCCCTCAAAGGAGTTTCAATTGAAGTCAACGAGGGCAATGTCGTTGCATTGTTAGGGCCTAACGGCGCAGGCAAGACGACCTTCGTGAAGATCATAACTGGGTTGCTCCTGCCCGACGGCGGCGATGCACTCGTGAGAGGCTATTCGGTTACCAAACAGCGACATCGTGCACTCTCCCAGCTCGTTACTGTCCTTGAAGGCGACCGTAACCTTCGGTTCAGGCTGACCGGATTGGAAAATGCCGAGTTCTTCGTCGCACTCTCCGGCCGAAAATTCGACAAAAAGCGATGCATGGAACTTGCTGATCGGTTCGGCCTTGCCGATGCCATGAACAGACAGGTGCGAACCTACTCGAAAGGGATGAAGCAGAAGCTGTCGGTGTTGATAGCGTTTCTGACCGACACGCCGCTCATTTTGCTCGACGAACCGACTTTGGGATTGGATGTCGAGGCATCGAACGAACTCATCGAGGTGATCAAAGAAGGGGCAGATGCCGGGCACGCCATCCTGATCACCACGCACGAAATGCATATCGCACAGAAGGTTTCGACCCATGTCGCTATCATCAAGGAGGGCAAACTCGTAACCTATCAGCGCACCGAGCAGTTGCTCGAACTTTTCCGTTACAGAGAATTCCTGATCAAAGTGAGGCCGAACGACATTGAACTCGAATTCCCCATGCTGCGTAAAGTGGAGTCGAACGATAACTTCGCCACATTCGTGCTCGACACGGCCGAGCCATCCGATGTCTATCAGGTTATCGACATGCTGAGGTCAAAAAACGCCGAAATCCTTGAGATCGTCCGTCGTCAGCCCGACCTTGAAGAGGTCTATTTGAGGATAGTGAAAGGTGGAGGTGTGTCCAATGCTTAGACTTGCATGGGTATATCTGAAGACAAACGTTAAGGAGATGCTGCGCTACCCGTTCGAGATGGTGAACATGTATATCTCGCTGATTCTGATATTTGGCGGAATTTTCCTCGGCATAAAGGCGTTCGCTCCGTCGGTTGGACTCGAGACGAACAAAGCGGGTTTCTTTCTCGGTTACATGCTGTGGACATTCTATCTTTTCACGGCAAACAGCGCATCGTGGACGATATACTCTGCAGCCACAATGGGTTATCTCGAAAGGGAGTTCTCCTCTCCGTTCGGACACACGATCATCGTGGTCATAAAAATCATCACAGACAACCTCGCCTCACTTATCCACTACCTCCTGATCGCCATCCTGATGATCCTAATTTTCGGCGTGGATTTGAAGCTGGATGTAATAGGAACCATTGGCCTTGTCCTTGCCGCATATCCGTTCTTTCTCGGCGTCGGTCTCATTTTCGCCGGGTTAGCCCTGAATGTGAAACGGATCGGCAGCTTCATCTCGCTCGTCCAAATAATCTTCATGTTTCTCGCATTCGTCGGCGGAGGTCGGCTTTCGCCCAAAGTCGTATCTATTGTCCGTTATTTCCCATATCTTCAAGCACTTAGAGTTGCAAAGGCGATAACAATCAGGGGCGTTCGCTGGCCAGAACTCTTTGTCTCAAATGATTTTATGACCTTGCTGCTCACATCCCTGATAAGCTTCGTAATCGGATGGATGTTCTTCAGGGCTATGGACAGGCAGGCGATGCGGAAAGGCGTTGTCGGACACTACTGAGAATGCCCGCCAGCTTATTTTGACTTCGTTCCACTTCGTCGAAATTTGAAAGTTAGGGACGTTTCCTTTGGCAGGAGCAAGTTGCCTATCGACGAAGCCGTCCTTATTCTATCAAACCGAAAATTATGAAAGTCTTAATAGCATTGGCAATCATGAGTGTGTTCCCTCCAGAACAAAGGGCTATGTGGGTGGTGGCCAACACATTCCGCGACTCGGCCGAAGTCCGAAAAATGGTCGAGTTCGCACATAAAAATGGCATAAAAATCATCTTCGCACAGATAGCGAGAAGCGGTTACGCCTATTACGATTCCGACATCCTTCCCCGCTCCGAAGCGCTCAAGGTGCCGGAACCCTACGATCCGCTCGCACATCTCTTGAGTCTGACCAAGCCGCTTGGCATCCAAGTGCATGCATGGATCAACGCCGTCGCATGGTGGTCGGTGGAATCGCCGCCCGAATCCTCAAATCACATTTACTACACTCATCCTGAATGGTTTGTGGTCGATGATGATGGGCGATCAATGCATTCCTATTCCCGTCAGGACATCCGCAACGCCGGCACTGAAGCACGGTTCCTCGACCCGATGATTCCTGAAGTCCGCAAGTTTATCGCCAGCATTTACATCGAAGTTGCACGCAAATACGATGTCGATGGTGTCCACTTCGATTTTATTCGCTATCCGGGTCCGAAATTCGGCTATGCAGATTGGGAACGCCAATTTTACGAATCGCAACACGGGCTTGACCCTATGTTCATCTCTGACGCAGCGAAAATCTACACTCCGAAATGGAACATCATGCGCAGCAAAGACCTATACGAGAGATGGATGACCTACCATTACCTCAGATGGAATTGGTATCGCAGGCAGGCGGTTACTGAAATCGTCAAAATGGTGCACGATTCGATCAAGTCGTTCAAACCGAATGTGATAATCTCGGCCGCTGTGTTCCCGAACCCTGCTTCGACGGCGTTCGCTCGTGGCCAAGATTGGCGCACTTGGGTCGAACAGGGCTATGTCGATTGGGTCTGTCCGATGGCTTACACACCTTACCCAAAACTTTTTGAGCGATATACGCAATATGCGATGGGTGTGAAGACCGGAAAAGTCAAGGTGTTCATGGGTATAGGGATATGGTTCAAAAACGCCGAATATTACGGCCGTCAGGAGCTCGAAATCGCCGAGAAATACGGTGCCGATGGCGTGGTGCTCTTCTCCTACAATGTCTTCCACGATAATCCGGAGCTTGCAACTAAGCTCTTCGCCAGGAGGAAGAAGCGTGTTTACATCGGTCGCTTTGGCATTCATGCTTACTAACATTTGGATCATGAAGTCGGAGTTCTCCAAAAAATTGGTCAAAGAGGAGGTTAGGCGCATCCAATTTGAAGCGCCTGTTAAACTTCCGATGCGAGAGGCTCAGGAAAAGGCTATCGCAAGACTTCGTGAGGAGAAGGCTATCATCAACAAAGCCAAAGAGATGGGGTTCACAGTTTCGCAAGATGAAGTGGAATGGCTCTTTAACGAATTCAGACGGTTGTTCCCAACGGATGCCGAATTTTACAAGTTCCTGAAAAAACAGCATTTGGATGAGGACGAAGTCCGAGACGACATCGCAAGGGATATCCTGATGTTCAAAGTGCTCGATAGCGTTGCAAAAACGATCAAGATTTCCGACGATGACACGGTTAAGCGGCCTTACGAGGTGCGCTATCGTGAGATCTTCATCTACTCAAACCCATACGAGCCTAAAGGTCGAAGGATCAGCAAGATAGCGAAAGCTTGGTGGATTTGGCTCAGGCTAAAACTCGGCGCCGACTTCTGTAAAATGGCCGAGAAATACTCAAGTCGTTCCAACCGTGAGCGTTGCGGCGATGCAGGTTTCACCTCTTACATGCCCACAAGTGCGGTCAGGATGCACGCATGGCGGCTGAAACCCGGCCAGTTGAGCAAACCAATTGTAACCACTTGGGGGATAACAATTATTCGGGTCGAGGAAGTTCGAGGCGGCGAACCTGTGCGCTTCGGTGATCTGCCGTGGCGTCTCAAACGCTTGGTATTCATGGACAAAGTGCTTGAGAAATTGGATCAGATGCTCAGCGAGTGAGAAAGAGACATTATCTAAAATCCTTAAGAGCATCAATGTGTTAGGCCTGTTATTTTGAAGAAATTGTGGCTCATTTTATGGCTTAAGCTTCGGATTTACAGTTAGATTCCCTGATTTGTGAACATAAAAACGATGTGTTAAAATTGAAGTGCAATAACAGTTAACATTGGGGATCTTATGGATGAAGTCATTGGCTTGGAATAACAAAGAAGGAGGTTATTTCATGAAATTTGTTGGCAAAGTTGTCTTAGTGTTGGTTCTGGGAACCGCCCTTGCATGGGCGCAAACAAATAACATCTTATACGGTGGAGACTTCGAGGTTTGGGAGAACAACCTGCCGTTCGGATGGGCGCCTTCCACCGGTGGATTTGATGTGTATCAGTCAAATGACCCAGTTCACGGCGGCGCATCAAGCGTCCTGATAAACCTCAGAAGCACGAGAAATCAGGATTTCGACCATCAGATGATCGTCGTTTATCCCGGCGACACCTACACTTATTCCGTTTGGGTCTTCGATACCTCATTCGCAAAGGCAAGGCTTGCTGTCATCTGGTATGACGAAAATCAAAACGAGATAACACGAAATTACGCAAATCAATACTCCTCGAACCAAACCGATTGGCAGCAGTTGGTCTTCGAGGTAACAGCGCCCGACAACGCGCATTATGCGGTGCCGAGAATCAGGTTTTACGATGAATCCGGTTTCTCCGATTCCGCCTACATCTGGATCGATGATGCCCAATTTGTCGGCCCCGACCATCGAGTGCCTGTGATTCTGAGGGCTCAGATCGGTGGCGATTCGCATTATCGCCCGTTCTGGGTCGATGGCTCTTGGGACGACGATGGAAACTACGATCCCTGGTGGCGCGGCGATTGGGTCGAACTCAGGGACGATGGCGTATGGCCTGACGAAGTGGCTGAAGATGACATCTTCTCCGGTGTGGTCTATCTCAACCCCAACATAAACACAAGTTATTGGTGGTGGGTCGGTTCCGAGCCGTTCTGGTCTCCGGGAGGTGGTGCATGGCTCGAAGACGGACCCGGAATAACGGTTCAGGATTACACCACAGACACTTTGATGACCGATCCGCTCGTGGTTGACCCGTCGGATCAGGGGTTCAACGAGTGGGTTATCAATTTGGCAGGTGAGCAGAACGGTTGGGATGTTACCGATGACAATCTGACAAGGGATGGATGGGTTTGGAGCAACTATTTCTATCTCGATCCCGCGGTTGTGGGCGACACCTTCGAGTTTAAGTTTGCCGTGATGCACTCATGGGCGGCCGCTTATGGCGACGGCGGAATTGGCGGAGGCTATCCCAACTACAAATATCCTGTGCCAGAGGCCGGCACTTACCTCATCGGGTTCGACGACTCCACAAACTCGGTGATATTTGAGCAAGTTGAGGAGCTTCCGCTTGTCATCAACGAGTTCATTGTGCAGCCGACATCTTCCGAAGCCATCGAGATTTACAATCCAAACGACCACGATGTGGACATGAGCGGGTGGATTGTGGCAGTAGAGTTGAGCAACGGCACGGTTGACACAGCCACCGTCAACGATGGCGTGGTAGCACCTGCAAACGGATATGTGGTCCTCGATCGGGATAACCTCAGCGACTTCGGA
>QNDP01000013.1 GCA_003645975.1 Candidatus Hydrothermota bacterium
CACAAATATTTCGGACGGATGGACATCGAGACATAACGATCCACCGGCCAAGCGGGAGCAGGCCTTCAGGATGGGGATTAACATCGTTCTGTATGCCTTGACCTATTGATTTCCAATGACTTAAGTTGGCAAGTCCGTTTTAGAATCGCCTTTTGCTGCGAGTTTAGACGGCCGTGAAAGCTGTCCAACTTTCGGTTCTCAAAATGATCACCAGTGCAAACTGCACCCAAATCCAAAAGGAGGAGAAACTTATGAAGATCCTATTGGCGTCTTCGGAGATATACCCTTTTGCCAAAACCGGCGGTCTTGCCGATGTCGCAGGCTCCTTGCCAAAAGCTCTCAGGAAAAAAGGGATAGATGTCAGAACGGTTATGCCGAGATACACCAGAAAGATAGATCCATGTCGCCATCGGATGGAATCGGTCGGCGTCTCGATTGAGTTCGAGATGGATGGAAAAAGACGAGTCGGCTTTGTGGATGTCTCAGAATACGATGATGTTCCTGCTTACTTCATCGATGAGCGCGAATTTTTTGACAGGGATGAGCTTTACGGCACACCTCAAGGCGATTATCCCGACAACTGGCTGAGGTTCGCTTTTTTCGCCCGTGCTGTCCTCGAAATGCTGCCCAAAATAGGTTTTGAACCTGACATCATCCATCTGAACGACTGGCAGACAGCGCTCGTCCCTGTGTATCAACGACATGTTTTGGGCGAAGGCCATCCGTCTCGGAAACCCAAAACGCTTTTGACAATCCACAACTTGGCATATCAGGGCATCTTTCAACCGGACATCATCCCAAAGATCGGACTCCCTGAACATCTGTTCAACATCGAGGGACTCGAATTTTATGGAAAGGTCAACTACCTCAAAGGTGGCATCGTCTTCTCAGATGCGATCAACACGGTAAGCCCGACTTACGCAAAGGAGATCCAGACGCCGGAGTTCGGTTACGGACTCGAAGGCATCCTGAAAAAGAGGGCTGACTCAGTCTTCGGCATCCTCAACGGCATAGATTACGAAGTTTGGAACCCATTGACTGATCAAAACATATTTGCAAACTACGACGAACGATCCGTGTTTGAGGGAAAACGGGTCAACAAGTGTAGGTTGTTGGAAGAGAAAGGGTTGGATTTTGACGAAAATGTCCCACTCATAGGCATAGTGTCGAGGTTGGCCGCACAAAAAGGGTTCGACATCCTCGCCGACGCCATGAACGAACTTGCCGGGCTGGACTTGCAGTTTGTCATTCTCGGAACAGGAGACAAAAAATATCAGGACATGCTCGTCGAAATGGCAAAGGCCTACCCTCAGAAGTTCTCAGTTACCATAGGGTTCGATCCTGTGCTTGCGCGCAAGATCTACGCTGGTGCGGACATGTTTTTGATGCCATCGCGCTATGAACCCTGTGGACTCGGTCAGCTCATTGCGCTCCGTTACGGAACCATCCCAATCGCAAGGAGAACCGGAGGGTTGGCTGACACCATCATCGATGCCGATGAGAATCCTGATGAGGGCTATGGCTTTCTGTTCGACGATTATTCGGCCGAAGCGCTTATCGACGCCGTCGGACGGGCTTTGAGCGCTTTCAAAGACCGCAATCGATGGGAGCAGATTGTCCAGCGTGGAATGCAGAAGGACTTCTCTTGGGACGCATCAGCAGAACAATACATCAAACTTTACGAAAAACTTTTGAAGGAGTGAAACTTCGACGCAAATCGAAGCGATTTTCCACCCGTGGTCTAAATTTCCAATCTTTTTTCAAAAATCTCGGCCTCTTTTTGAGCCACTTGATTGTCGCCCAAAGCGATGTAGGCATCGAGCATCACCGATTTCAACCGTTCTGAAAGCGGCTCGATCATCAGACCCAGGCTGGCGTAGCGGATCGCTTTGTGTGGGTCGAAGGCTTGGAGATAGTAATCGGCGACTTTTGTGTAACACTCGATGATCAAGCGCCTTATGTATTGAACGAACGGTTCTATCGACTCATAAACCACATCGGCCATAGGTTCACCTTCGACCAATTTCAATGCGGATTCGTATTTCGATATGGCGGCCGCCGTGCGGCCGAGCCGCTCGTAGTTCGACCCTTCATCGACAAGTCTCTTGAAATTGAGCAGGTCGATCCAAACGAAGTCGTCATTTAGCCGATATTGATCGCCTTCCTTGCGGAATATGTTCTGTCCCAAAGTTTTGCGGATATGTGTCAGGATCCAGTGGATGTTGTGGATCTGACGCGACGGTGCCATGTCAGGCCAGAGCATGTTGGCAAGTGCATGTGCGCCGGTGTTTATCCGAGCGATCGGCGAAATCGCAATTGTCGCAAGGACTTGCTTGGCTTTGACCGAACCTATGTGCATCAGGATGTCGAGGGACGGAAGGATGACCTTAAAAGGACCGAGCAATTTCAGTCTGACGAGGGACTGCGGCTCATTGGAACGGCTTAGAGCAGTCCGAATGGCTTCTCGCAGCTTCCTGTCGGGCAATGTGTTGAGAAACCACGAGATGCGTGCCTCAGCCCCAATCGCCCTCACAGCCTCGACATATTGCTTGATCAGGCTTCCCATGTTGGAGTCAGCGGAATCTTTGCCGTAGAAAGCCAGCCCTCGAATCCCGCGTTCGAAGATGTAGGGGAGCATAAGGTTGTAATTTTTTGATTTTGCGAGACTTATTGCCTCTTTGATCTCGAGAAATCCACGCTGTTCGCCCTGTCTCAGAAGTATTTCGCCACGAATCGCATAGCTTTTGATCAGTCCGATGATCGCCTTCATCTCCGAGTAGTGTTGGAATGCCTGCTCGATCATCTGCATCGCTTCGTCCATATCACCGAATTCCATAGAAATCAGAGCCTTGAGTCTTTCACCGACTGGTCGCCACAACGGAATATGCCTCAGCAGATGCCATCCTTCACGAAATCTTGGAACCGCCAGTTCCGCCTGACCCATCTCGATAAGCGTCTCAGCGATGTAGAACTCTTTGAGTGCAACATCTTCGTCTGAGTTCAGAGGGACCCTGTCTAAGATGTTGAGTTCCAAAGAGTAGAGTCCGATGAAGAACAGCATGTCAACATATTGGCGCATCAGGAGCAGCACATCGTTGCGCCTCGTCTCACTCATCGACATTGCGCTCCAGAGCACCGACGACATCTTGGAGACCATGCCCTTCGTCCCGTGCAGAACGAGTTCGAGCGAAAGCGCTTTTACCGTGAGAGTGGGATGGCCTATCTTTCGGACTTCACGGAGTGCTTCGAGCAGGAATTTGTTGCTCATCTCCATGTCGCCGATGGCGTAGGCCAGCCGCCCGATCTCGATGGCGCTGACTATCCACTCCTCGCTGCCGAGCGGCGATGAATTGTAAATTTCGAGCATACATTTGAGCGAATCCTCGAGCTGTCCCTTTTTGCAAAGCAATGTAGCCTCAAGAAGTTTCTCTTTGAACTTCTCGTTTCTGAGCAAGACCGACCGTTTCAACTCGTCCAGAGCTTGGCGCACCACGACCTTTTCAACATTCTCAAACTCTCGACTGCTGTCGAGCTGTTGCCAGAGCCATTTTCCAAAGTCTGTCTCGTCCTCTTTGATCTGCAACTTTTGGCGGATGGCCTTTTGTAGTGCTGGATCATCATGCATCCAATCGCTATCAAGTTGGCGTTCAAGGAATTCCTTCTCATCTTCGTTCAATGAATTGACTTGGAGGAGGAGATGGACGGCCTGATGCGGTTCTAACCGCTTGATGTAAGTCCTAATGGTGTCATCACAACAGCTTGAGATTTCAATATTTGAACGGATGAATTCGGCCAAGAGGCCGGTCGCCGTCCTCAACCTGTTGCGCTCAGTCCTGACCAATCCTTTGGCCCTCAAAGAGTTAAGATCAACATCCGGGAATAGGGTTTTGACGGCCTTCAACGGGATCGAATCGACACAGCTTGCCAAGCGTAGGAGTTCCATCTCATCATCGCCGAGTCCCTGAATCTCGGAACCGCATTCGGAGACGAGCTCGGATAAGTCCATCTGCTCGTAATTTACGAACAAGGCATGTTCGTCCATGACATCCGCATTGACCAAAAACCTGAGCAGCTTGAGAGCTTTGTCGGGGAACCCTCCACTTTTGTGCCACAGCCAGTCGATGAAATCTGGAACCTGTTCTCTGCCGACGAAATGTGTTACAAGATCGTTGAGTTCTGCGTGTGAGAACGGGTTGAGGTGGATGGCCTCCCATCCGGAGATGTGTCGAGGTTCGGTTTTGGCCGTTACGACCAACATGACCGGCAGTCCCCAAAGACGCTGCCACACTGAGACCACCTCGTCCATTCTCTCTTTGGAATCGACATCCTCTGCAAAGAGCAGAAGGGGAACCCGATCTGCGATTAGCTCTGCGATTTTCGTAAAGGTGTTGAGGTCGATCTCCTTAAACCCATCCTTTTCGAGCGATTTGAACTGATTTTTGAGGCTGTTTGGGAGCGCACGGACGAGCGCATGGCGTCCTGTGCCGATATTTTTGAACAAGTTGTTCATCCATTGGGACTTGAGGCTAAAACGGGCTTGCCCATAGGCCACACTCCATCGGATTCCGGGCGGCAGAACCGATATGAACCTTTTGAGCAGTGCGGTCTTACCGATGCCGGACGGGCCTGTTATCGAGATGCCTATGCCGCCGCTCAGCTCTATCTCATCGGCGAGCGACTGGAGTTTTAAAAGTTCATGTTCACGGTCAACGAACACATCACCGTCCAAAAACTTCATTCTATCACCTCTCACGGTGGGAGCTGAGTTTTTGTCCTATTTGGAGAACCTTATGAAAACAATGTCTCCGTCCTTGACGATGTAATCCCTGCCCTCGAGCCGAAGGCGACCGGCAGCTTTGAGGGCCTTGATGTCTCCGTATTCCATAAGATCCTCGTAATTAAAGACTTCTGCTCTGATAAACCCCCGTTCCATGTCGGTGTGGACTTTTCCAGCAGCTTTAAGGACGGTGAGGCCGTTTTTCAAGAGCCAAGCCCTTGCCTCCTTCTCGGTGGCTGTGAAAAAAGTTATCAGGTCAAGTGCCTTAAGGATTTTTGGTATAAGTCTTTGTGGAAGTGGAGCTTCTATGTTGTATTCGGAGAGCATTGCGGCCTGTTCATCGCCGTCCAACTGCATGATCTCCTCTTCGATTTCCAGCGAGGCGTAAATGTAGGGTATTTTGCGTCCATGCATCACATCTTCAAATTCTTTGAGCGACCTGCCAAACGCATCCTCTGAAACATTGACAACGACGACACGGGGCAGGGCTGAGACAAAAGAGTAACCGGAAAGCTCACGCCTTTCGCTCTCGGAGAGTTCGGCTTCGAGGACGCTTTTCCCGTCGGACAAGGCCTTTTCGACCTTTTCGAGGGCTTCGAGCAACTTTGGACTTGCCTTCTTCGCTTGGACTTCCTTGCGGACTCGGCTTTTGGCATTTTCGACTATCGAGAGGTCGGAAACGATGAAATTCAAGTCCACCTTCTGAAAATCATCGACGGGGTCTTTGCCGGAGAATGCGTTGACGACTTGGATGAGTCCATCGAAGCCGAGCAAGGCGTTCTGGATCTCACCGGCTCGTTCTTCGCGCCACATCCGTCCAAATCCATCGAAATCATGGAGTTCGACATGTGGATGGACACGCTTCTTTGAGCCGACCGCATCTGCAATCTTCTCGAGTCTTGGATCGAACAGCTCTGCGACGCCGATTCCAGAGACAAACCCTCTCGGATGTGAGGACTCAACGCCCGTCAGTATCCTGAAAAGTGTGGATTTACCAGCTCCAGCACTTCCGACGATAGCGAGTTTCATTTCTCCTTCCGCACCTCCTTAAGCGGTGATGGAACACGGTAAAAGTTTTCATGGCGATCCGGCGCATTGCGCAAAACGGATTCACGATCAAGGCCGGATTTTGGTTCATCGTCCCTCATGCGAAGGGCGAACTCGTGCGGATTGGTGAGCGGCTCGACATCGGACAGGTCGAGTTCCTGAAGTTTTTGGAAGTATTTGAGCATTTTTTTGAAATGCACTTCGAGCGCCGCTGCCTCCTGCGGCGACGGCGAAAGTTTCGCCAACTCAGCTATTTTTTTGACATCTATCTCCATCGAATGACCTCCCCGTCCTTAATCTCCGCATCTTCCAAAACAACATTAGGGCCAATTATCGCATTTTGTCCAATTTTTGTCCTTC
Organism: Candidatus Hydrothermota bacterium; assembly: GCA_003645975.1. GTDB lineage: Bacteria > Hydrothermota > Hydrothermia > B15-G9 > B15-G9 > B15-G9. The sequence continues at coordinate 6,185 of QNDP01000013.1, forward strand.
CAAGCAAGGCCACGAAGGGATAGATGATCGTGTCCCTGCCGATCTCGACATAGTATTCGATGTAAACCGCATCCGGATCTATGAAACTGACGCCCGAGCCTATCCATTTAGACTTAAGTCTTTCCTGCATAATGCGTTCAGCGTTCGCAAGGTCGTGTCTGGTGTTGACGCCGAGCACCTCTTTCCAGTCGTCGATTTTGTAGGCGTAAACCCCGCCGACGCGTCTCTGGAGTATCTCGATGACATCGGTCAGGTAATACTCATTTTGACGATTGTCCGGACGGATTTCCTTGAGCCACTGGAAAAGGTATTCGACATCAAAGACATAGATGCCGGAGTTGATTTCACGGATGGCCTTCTCCTCCGGGAAGGCGTCGCTTTCCTCGACAATCATCATGATGCGGTCGCCGACCGAGCGGATGATGCGTCCGTATCCCGTTGGATTGGGGTGTTCTGCGGTCAAAACCGTTGCGACAGCGCCTCTTGCCCTGTGAAATTCCACAAATTTTTGGGCTGTGCCTTCGGTCAAAAGCGGTGCATCACCGGGCATGACAAAGAGGTCGGCATCGGTAACATTTCTGAGATGCGGCTCTACCTTCATGACGGCGTCGCCCGTCCCCTTCGGCTCAGGCTGCTCCACGAATGTAACGCCTGTGTTTTTAAACTCGTCCATAACCTTCTCCCTATGCGGGCCTCCTACGACAACGAATATCTCCTTTGGATTCAAAGACTTTGCTATGTCAATGCAGTAATAAAGCAAAGGCCGCCCTGCGAGGCGGTGCATAACTTTACTGACCGCTGAATTCATACGCTTTGACTCACCTGCTGCAAGTATGGCAACATACAGCGGTTTTTGAAATCTATTTCTCATAGCCATTCACCTCCCATTTCGTTGTGATTTTGTTCGTTCCGTGTAGCATCTTTGTGTCGAGCGAATTCGTCCGCAACACTCGAATTACAAAATGGCCAAAAGCAGAACGGCTTGCGCAGCCGCCTGTAACAAGCCCGTATCAATCTTTGTCTTAGGGAAGGAAAGAAATAAGAATCATTGGAATCCAAATCACTCACACAGTCCCAATCATCTCCTGCCGCCGAGATTTAAAAGAATTTTGGACTTTTGTAATTGTATTATGTCCAATCTTGTGGAGTCAAACTGGCGAGGCTATTGGTAATTTTGTTTGTGATTGAAATTTTATGTTAATTTTTTACCCCCTGCTGAGCCGCTGATCAACGACTCGACAAGAGGTGATAAACATGATCAAAAATATCTAAAAATCTACTTGTCCGAGTTGCAAGATTCCCACGCATGTCCATCGGTATCTTCCTGAACCTAAACGCCTTACCGCACCACATACTGAAATTCACTCCAAGTTGTTTTTGGAAAAAGACATCGGTCTGACGGTGAAGGCGTTACTCTGTGGACAGATCAAATATTTCGAGTTTCACCAAATTACTGTCCGCATCGAGATACCCAACGACTTTGCCGAAGCTCTGTTTGCTTTCTACCTTCTTGTTGGACAGAATGATGGTCATTATGCCCAATTCGCTGTCATAGTAAATCTTGGGTTTGTCTCGGAGGTTTGAGATTTTGATAATGCTCGGCCTTTCTTCTTCTCCGTAGTAAATGACCGCATTTCCAATAACATCTGCACTGACGATCGGCGAATAAAACAGGAAAATTTTCGCCTCTCCGGTGGATTCGTCCCAAAATGCGGACGGATATGTCGTTGGGATTCCGCGCAAATCGGACGGCATTGGCGATATTTGTAAGGTAGTTGTCGGAACCGCCCTTGCACGAAACGGCTTCAATTTTTGTGAACGTCGATAATAGACCCAAGAGCCGACCCCGACTCCAACGATGATCACTGTGATTGTGAAGATCAACTTATGCCGCCAGAGCCACAAAATAGCCCATTTGATGAAACATGCGCCACCCTCGCCAGGTTCACATTCACCCCAAAGGGCGACGATCCCAACGATAATCAATATGAAGCTGATCACTATCAAAAATATGAGCATCTCTCACTCCTTTGGTGATGAAAAATGTAAACCCAGCAAAAGGAGAATGCCCCAAGCAAAGATTCCGATGACAAAGTGCCACCATACACCTTTCTTTTCGCCTGTCAGAAGTTTCAGGAGATAGCCAGCGACCAAAACCTTGCTCATATCGATCGTGTAAGCTCCGAGTTTCATTTTTCTTTCACGGGTGAACCACTTTTTCTTTCTCCTACTTTGCATAGCTTTTTGCCCTTATGTCCTTTAATGACGGGCCTATTTTTACCAATCCGGTCTCGGTGATTTCAAGGTAGTGGGTGTCCGTATCGTGCCCGCAAAGGCGGCATCCATCTATGCGAAATAGACGGACAAGTTCTCCGATGGGTTTGCCGAAAAGATTCTCATCGTAGCGACTTGCTATCATTTTTTTCGACAGGACAAGTGTGCAATCGACGATATGCGATACAGCATAGCCGCCAGCGGCCTCAGCGGAGAGCTCCTCGTGCCCGGAACGCTTTTGCGACACGAAGAGCGCAGTCTGATACCATTTTTTCATGAAGTTGAACAATCTCCGAACGATGCTCCTTGCGAGCATCTCCTTCGCCTCATAAAGCCCTGTTACAGAATCGATTATCGTGAACTTTATCTTGTAAGTCTTGATCGCATAGGCAAGTGTGTCCAAGAGCGTAGGGATGTCGTCCCGAAGTGCGGTATATGAAGCCGCATCGATCAGGACAATGTTTTCGTCTATGTCCTTTTCATCGATGCCCATAGCGGTTGCCCTCGATTTCAAAGCGGTGGAGACGAAGGCGGCTGGGCTTTCGACCGTGATGAATCCCACTTTGTGCCCCATTGAGGCCTGTTTGACTGCAAACTGCTCAACCATGAGGCTTTTGCCTGTGTCAGGAACTCCCGTCAAATTTATCACTGCGTAACTTGGGTAACCTCCAAGTGGGATCTTTTTGGGCTTTTTGCGCACGATTTTCGTCGTGAAGAAAAGTTCGTCGAGGCCGTCAACACCCGTTGGAACCCCTTTTAACTCAGGCGCTCGTTTGGCAGCCTCGCTCAACAGCTCGACGCTTTCCTCGATCACACGCCTCTCTCGTTTTTCCTTTTCCTCTTCTCCCATAGTTCAAAACCCCCTTTTGTATTCGAGTGTAAATGTGTTAAACCTCAAGTCATTGCGCCTGTTCAAACTGTATTCGACCTGAACATTATCTCCGAGAAGACTAAAAGACAGAGATCGTTCCACAAAATCAAGTCTATCATAAACTTTGCGAAAGTAGCCATAAGACGAGATTTTGAAATTAAAGCCAAAGTTCGTTTTTATCAACAATTCAGGCCCTATCCAATACTCTTTTGTAACCCTTTGCCTGTGATAGACAAGCTCCGAGATGTTCCCTCTGTCGGAATATTTCAGTCTGACCGCAAGACCCGTTTCGATATGACGGAACGGGCGCAAAACCTTTACATCGACATCGAAATCTCGTAGCAACATATCCTTGTCTTGTGCAAACTTGTAACGAAGGTAATGTGCCGACAGTTTGTAATTCGCTCTTATTGTCCATTTTCCGTCGCTTTCAAATCCGACATTTAAACTGAACGATTTGCGTTGCCTCGTGTTGGCCGAGCGTTCAGATTTTATGAACACGAAATCGTTCTGTTTCACGCCCATCCGAATTTTTGTCTTCAAATTCCGCAAAATCAGGTAATCTCCGCCTTCAACATAAAATTCGATTTCACGCTCATCGTTGTCATCTGCGCTCCCTCCCGACGGAAAGGTTGTTCGCTGTAACTCTATGGAATAGCCCAATTTCATCGATTGGAGGTCGAGCAACACCTCCAATCCCCGAGTGGAATCGATCTCCAACACACCGGCGTTGGGATATTTACGCTTGACTAAGCCCATGAAAAAAGAGAAATCTATGGGAATAAATGCGTTGTCGGTGAATTTTAAACTGTTTTTGAAGCTGAGACTTTGCTCCAACCTGTCCCTAAGAGGTTCCCTGACAAAGTTGATAGACCTCTCGGAAACATTGACCGATAAATTGAAACTTCCAAAAGGATGTGTCCTTTTCCAAGTAGCGGCTCCTTCTTTGACCGTGTGTCTTTCGTGGTTTGTCCCCCCGGCCAATTCATAGCTGAAGTCCGCCTTTTCAAAGCGGATATAGCCTTCCAATCCGATCGGATTATAGGCAAAATTGGCGGAGAAGCCTCTTTTTATCTTTTCGAGTATCGGTCGCCTTTCGGCCTTTCCCGTGATGTCCAGAGAGGCGAAGGGCTTGCCAAGAGTGACCCTGCCCGCAACTTCAAATCCGGAATTATCCTTCACACTCATGTCATGCAACAACTTAAGCGCTTCAAGAGATGTCGATTGTTCGATTTTTGCCCAGCTTTTCGGCTTTGCGTTCAAATTGGCGGTGAGCCTGATTCGTCTTTGCTCGATGAGGTTGTCTTTGTCGATCTGGCCCTCAGTTTCCAAGTTCAGGAGTCCGAACCTCAAAGGTCGATTTAGCGATACTTTAAGAGTCAGCTCTCTCACTTTCCTTGCGAGGAAATGGTCATTTTTTGAGAAGGATGAGAAGCTCCAGTTCCAATTTTGATAATTCTTCTCTACCAGAAATGAGGCGACCTCTATGTCTTTGAGCAAGGAAAAAGAAGAAAACACCCGCCCGTTGTAGGCGAGTGTTATGACGAGTGCGATTTGGGACAAAAGCACGATGAATCAGTTTCCAAAAATTAAATCCTTGAGGTCTTTGGCGGCCGTAAGTCGTTCCCAGGTAAAGCCCTCCTCCTCACGCCCGAAGTGGCCATAAACCGCTGTCCTCAGATAGATGGGACGAAGCAGGTCGAGTTCTTTGATGATGCCGCGGGGTGAGAGGTCAAATCTTCTGCGGATCGCCTTCACGATGACCTCCTCTGGGACTTCGGATGTTCCAAAGGTATCGATACTTATGGCAACGGGCTGCTGAACGCCGATGGCATAGGCAAGTTGGACTTCCACTTTTTTCGCCACGCCTGCGGCGACGAGGTTTTTCGCTATGAACCTTGCCATGTAAGTCGCTGATCTATCGACCTTTGTCGGGTCTTTTCCGGAGAAACAGCCTCCACCATGCCGTGCATAACCGCCATAAGTGTCAACCATTATTTTCCTTCCAGTAACGCCCGTGTCCCCGACAGGGCCTCCGATTACGAACCTGCCGGTTGGGTTTATAAAAATTTTCGTGTCGTTGTCCATAAGCTCTGACGGTATAACCTTTTGAATGACTTCACGGAGGATGTCTTGGCGAAGGTCGTCTATGCTAACATCCGGACAATGTTGAGCTGATATGACCACAGCATCGACACGAATTGGCCGACCATCCTCATATTCCACAGTAACTTGGGATTTTCCGTCGGGTCTCAGATACGGCAGGACGCCCTTTTTGCGGACATCGGCAAGCCTTCTGACGAGTTTATGTGCCAGCATAATCGGCATAGGCATGAGCTCGGGCGTCTCATCGACAGCAAAACCGAACATCATTCCCTGATCGCCTGCCCCGCCAATGTCAACACCGAGAGCGATGTCAGGCGACTGCTCCTGTATTGAGGTTACTACAGCAACAGATTGATACTCAAAGCCATATTCAGGTCTTGTGTAGCCGGCCTTTCGCACAACTTCGCGCACGATGCTCGGAATCTCGACATAGCATTCGGTCGTTATCTCACCGGCGACCATGACCAACCCGCGCGTTGTCAGTGTTTCGACAGCGACGCGCCCATGCTTGTCCTTCGTCAGGATTGCGTCGAGGATGGCATCGGAAATTTGATCGGCCAACTTATCGGGATGTCCTTCTGTAACTGACTCCGATGTAAATAGTTTTTTCTCTGCCACTTTTCTCCTCCTTCGTTTGTGAGGGCGTATTATAATTTTCAAGGTTAAGTCATTCAAGCATTTGGGGACTATCGATGATTCCGTCTGTGATGAAGGACTTCGTATGAAAATTTGGCTTTGTCAATATTTTTGTGTAAGCCATTTCAAAACACCTCCTCAGATTCGTAAATCGAGCGAAATAACTTATAAAGCTCCGGAAACGCACCTTTGAATCTTGGCTCCGGCCACCTCCATCTCCTCTCTCGCAACTTCCATAAATACATCCCCCATTTCGCCTCCAATATCCTCATGCTCTGGGAGAGCCTTAGTTTTAAAGCAATCCATGACATTTCAACATAAATCTGAGAAAGATTCCAAAATTGGAGTGCGTTGAATGACGGGATGTGGTCAGCCTATCTTGCCGCTTCGCAACAAAAATTCCGGTTTGTAAAGGTCTTTGTTACTTGCGTTAAATTCGTGTTTTACTTGGACTTGTAGATTTTCCAGTGTGTAAAGTTGCCATGACACAGGCACAAAGGCCGACTTCCCTTCCCTCTGTTCCCTTGTCAGCTCAAAGCTCAGGAGCATGTGAAAGGCGTCTTTTGTAATTTTTGGATCTTTGGACGGGGAGAAGAAAAAAGTTCTAAATGTTTGAGTCTTTGTGGTTGTGCTGTAAGTCTTGCAATCAAGATAAACGACACGACCATAGGTGTCCGTAATTTCGATGTCTGGGTAACCTGCGACTTTCACGCGGCCACTTCGGGTGTGAGGCTTTCTTGCTGACAATCCAACTTTCTTCAACGCCGACAGAACAAAAGCCTCCATACGATTGCCAGCTTCGTTTGGTCGCCTTGTAAAAATTCCCTCTCTGTAGGCCTTATCTCCTGCTATTTGTGCAGCGGATTCCAAAAGATTCAATAATTCCGTGTTCCTTTTATCCGTCGGGTCAAATTTCAACACCTCACAGCCTGTTAACGCTTTTATGGCTATCGAGTAAGGGACACCTTTGAGCGGTTCCAAAAACTTGGCGATTATCGCTTCGAGTTGCCTTACATATTCATCATGGTCAGGCATTTGTGCGCTCCTTTTTGAAAATTAAAATGTTTTCCTTTTGCATCACGTTGTATAGCCCGAAAATGATCTTGTCTATGTTTTTCACCAGCTTAAGGCCAATTTTTTCAGCGTAGTCTATGATGAATTGGACTGACCTTACCTCTCTGCCCTGATAAGTTGCGTTTCCTATCACGATAACAGCATATTTTCCTGGCTTTAAGACCCTATGCATTTCTTTCAGGCTTTTCTTCATGTCTTCGTTGTAAAGTGCTATTCTGTTCAGACCTTTGCCCCTGATGCCGATAAACTTTTCTTTCAATCCATGTAAGTCCTCATATCCCAAAGTCTTCAGTGCATGGGCGTCATTGGAAACATAATCCAAGGCAATTGAATACGGGGGAGATGTTATTATGCCATCGA
>QNDP01000014.1 GCA_003645975.1 Candidatus Hydrothermota bacterium
ATGCGGAGAAGAAGAACTTGTAACCATCGGAATAACTTATGGCGATAGTATGACCATCGTCATCCTCGAATTCGGCGTTGGCATCTGCAGTTGGCACAATCTCATCAGCCCAGTTCCCAAATGCCCAATCATCGAAAACATCAAATTCGAGACCGTCACCTATAGCAGAACCAGGGACTCCATGTGCAGTGAAATCATCAACATCCACATCTTTGATGTAAGATTGGATATGCATCCAGGCGGGCGGCGTTGGGAAGATGTAATAAAGGAGATCCTGCGAGGAAACCCACAGTTTTCCACCGTTGTTCAAATAAGCTTCGATGTCATCTGAAGCATCATCGATATACACATTGGAGGGGATATACTCACCGTCGGTGGTCCAGACCAATGCTTGATACCGCTCCATCTCCTCAAGGGTGGGTGCGCGGCCGCTGTCGGCGCAGTTGAAGTAGTCGAAAGTGTAACCAAGTGAGTAAAGGGCATAGGTGAAATAAAGACCGGAACCTCCACCATCATCAACTACAAGCACGTCAGCCGACATCTCTCCATAAATGACCTCGACATTGTCGATATACCATTCGTCCGAGAAATCTCCGACATAGACGAAAGCAAGATAAATGTCCTGTCCAGCGTAAGCTGAAAGGTCAATTCTTATTTCGTTCCAATCTGTGCTTAAATTTGACGAAAGTTCAGCGAGTTCCACGAAATCCCCATCGTTCGGGTCGCCTGAGCCGGTGGAAATCCAGACGCCATGATACCAATACCAATCGGAAAATCTGACTTTTTGTTTGAACACAAGCCATACAGGCTCACCTGCAGGGATGGAAAGCTGCGGAGTAACAAGCCAATCGCTCAACGAATCAGTGGAGGCATGGTCATCGTTATGATAAGCGGCATAAGTGCCTTCGTAAGCGTCCGTTGTTATTTGCCATCCCGGTGAATTCGAATCGGAGACCATGTACTGACTCCAGCCACTGGGAGGGATGACTCCGCCTTCAAACCCTTCGAACAACAAAGATTGTTGTTTAACACCAGAGGGGGACGTCTTGTGATACTGCTTGACCACTGGAACATGGATCTTCGGTCTGACGGATGTGTGTCTGCCCTTCTTTACGCCCATATCAGCACGCGAAGGCACTCTTTTCAAATTTAAGTTGGATGAAGCTCCAAGTCCAACAGTTACACCAAATATCAACACCAAAAGCCAAACTCTACGCATAAAGCTAACCTCCTTTTGTGTTCGAGCTCAACAATGAAGCAAAAATCCTTTCTGTCAACCTTGCATTATTAAGTTCTGAATTCCGCTTATCAAGGGGTATCTGACTTTTGGACAAACGATTGGACGGGAGTCAAAGCCATACTTTAAGGTCGATTTGTAAAGAGATCGAGGTGTTGCCGGAAGGACTTGAATATGAACATGTTCAGTTTAATCTGTCGGGCTTCAAACATAAGGCTACAAATGCACTTAACCGCAATGCTTGACTGAGGTTAAAACAAGCCTGCATCATCAACCACAAACAAGCAAGGAGGTGTTTGGAACATGCTGAATTTTATTGGTGCAGCGTTACTTTTGAGGGTCCTGGTCGCTGCTCCGGCCGTCTATGTCAACACTACACCTGTCTCAACCCGTCAGAAGCCAAAGTTTTACTTGAACTTGATCGGTGAGTTCCCAAGCAAGGCCTATTTCAGAATCTATCGGGTTAAAGCGCCTATTCAGTTTTTTGAAAAACAGATGGCAGGCGGCCTGACCATCGATCCTCGTGTCCAGTTCTATTCAAAAAATCCTGTCTCATCGACCATAGCGACCATCCGCAGATTTCAACGGAATGTCCGCTATTACGCACGCGATGTCATCTCTTACGACGCAAGGGTAAGACTTCGCGATGCGCTCGAAATCGGCTCTATGGAATCAAAGATTGCATCAAAACAAAAGATGCCACCGCTGTTGCCCAAGACCGAATACGAACTTATCGCCGAATGGGAATCCGATGAGGAGGTGGCCGAATTCAGCGATGAGGTCGAAGTCCCTGTCCAACTCGACGATGGAGCATATCTGCTTGAAGTCTATTATCAGGGCGTCATCGCTTCGGTGCCGCTGCTCGTAACTGACGCACATCTACTTTTCAAATTCGGAGTCAATAAAGGACTGCTTTATGCGTCGGATTTCAACACAAGCAAGCCTTTGGAACATGCTGAGATAACAGGTTACAAGGGCAGAAAAAAGTTTTTTCACGGGTTTACTGACAAAAACGGCATGTTGTGGGTCGATGAGCTGCCAGATTCCGGCCTCATAACCTTCATGATGGTCACCGAAGACAGCCAGATAGCAATTGCAGGCGAAGGTGTGCCTCAATGGCGCTCCTATTACCTGTCAGATACCCTCGAATGCTTCCTTTTCACAGAACGCCCGATATACCAGCCCGGACAGGTCGTCTATTTCAAAGGCGTCGTCAGGCGCAGGATGCCCGGCCGTTTCTACTTAAATGTCCCAAATCAACCGATCATCGTGGAGATACTCAAAGGCTATTCTTGGAACCCTGAGTTCAGATGGGTTGACACGGTTAAAACCGATGAGTTCGGAAGCATCTCCGACAGCCTGATCCTGCCCGAAAACGCAAAGCTCGGTTACTACATCGTCAATTTGTCCGATGAATTCGGGGATTACATCACAAGCACAAGCTTTGAAGTCCAGCGTTATAGAAAGCCGGAGTTCACGGTCAAAATCACACCCGACGCAGAACGATACGCATCCGGGGACACTGCACACCTGAGATTCGATGCGAACTTCCTGTCAGGTCAACCGCTGAGCCACGCAAAACTGGCCGTCAAAGTAACACGAAGGAAAAGGGACTGGCCGTTTTGGGAGTGGTCTCATTACTGGTGGTGGGGCTACGAGGAAGAGGAGATGGTTGACACCTTTTCGCTCGAAACCGACGGGCACGGCACCGCATCGCTCACTTACGCATTCCCAAGAGATTCGTTCAGTTACAGTTACACCTTTGAGGTGTGTGCTATCGAGCCGAGCACCCAAAAACTTGAGTGTTCACAGAAGTCGGTTGATGTTGTCTCAGGCGAATACATTCCGATGATCAAACTCCACTCATGGTTTGCAAATGTCGGCAAACCTTTCTCGGTCAGCATAGATGTCCATGACCTTCAGAACAATCCGGTCTCATGTGATGGAAAGCTGTTCGTGGTCAAAATGATCTGGGAGGACGGCGAGAGGGTCTATGACACCGTGAAAACGGTCAACTTCAAGACAAACAAAGAAGGCCATGCTCACATCCGACTGACTCTGGACAGAAGTGGGAGTTATATACTTGCCGTATCCGTGTTCGACGAACTTGAAAGGAAAACCGAGGACTACACATGGATCTGGGTTTGGGGCGGTGGATGGGAAGAAGGGGTCGAAAATTCCATCGACATCGTTGCATTCAAACCCGACACCGTGACGAGCGGCGATTCGGTCTTCTCCATTTTCGTTACTCCGTTCAAAGATGGCTATGTGCTTCTGACCGTGGATGCTGAAGACCCGCTTTGGGCGAAAGTGGTTCATGTCCAAAACAACAGCGGAAATGTTACCTTCAAGGCCGAAGATAAGTTTTGGGGTTATGTTGACTTCACCGTCTCCGCATCCTACGACGGAAAGTTCATAGCTGCCACGAAAGGCTTCAGGGTCAAGCCGTTGGAAAAAGTCCTCAAGGTCGAGGTCGAACTTGACCGCAAGACCTACCGACCCGGGGACACCGTCGTCGCACGCATAAACATCCGGGATCACAGGGGATTTCCTGTCAAAGCCGATTTCTCCTTCGCCGTAGTCGATGAGGCCATTTTCATCCTCAGAAGTCAGGATTTAGACCCATTTCTGGACTTTTACGGTTACAGGCCACACATGGTCGAGGATGTCCTCTCAAAGGACTATAACTTCGAGGCCACGAATGTCGATCTAACCCTGTTCGCATTCACTGGGAGGGGCGGCAAATTGCTGGCGGCGGACGAAAGCGAGGCCGAAGAGGCAGCTCCCGAACGACAAAAGATGCTCTCACAGCTCAAAGGCGCACCGATGAGGGATCACGGCGTCAGGAGGCGGTTCAAGGACACCGCATTCTGGCTCGGAAACGGCCGAACGAATTCAAGGGGTAAGGCAAAGATAAAGTTCGCATTGCCCGATAACATCACAAAATGGCGCATAACGGTCTTCGCATTCACAAAAGACACGAAGGTCGGCAAAAAGGTCGCCCGTTTCGTTACCAACAAGGATGTCGTCGTTAGATTGGTGTCGCCACAGGTCATCAGGACATCCGACACACTGGAGATCGCCACCCTCGTCCAAAACGGACTGGCCGCGCGGATGGAGTTCGAGGTCGAGTTCGCCCCGTCCGACCACCTTAAAGTTTTCAACCGTAAGAAGACAAAGTTGTCGATCCCTTCACATTCGAGCGAGAGCACATCGTGGCTTGTGGCAGCAAAAAGCGCAGGCGACGCCACGCTCATGGTCTCGGCATCCACCTTCAGGGCGTCCGATGCTATGGAGATCCATGTCCCTGTTGAACCTTTTGGCTTCAAGGAAACCGAGCATGTATCGCTTGTGGCAGATAAAGAGGGGAAGTCGCCTCTGAGAACCTTCCGCATCCCGGACTCCGTCGAAATCCTACAAAGCAACCTGTTCGTGTCTTTGGGACCGATGAACGCCATAGTCCAAGCTGTGCGATACCTCAAAGGCTACCCCTACGGGTGTGTCGAACAGACGATGAGCCGATTCGTGCCCGACATCGTCGCATCGAGAGTCCTGTCGAAGTTCGGCGTCAAGGACACGACATTCAACGATCTGCCGGATATGATCCAAAAGGGACTCAATCGCATATACCACTTTCAGCACGATGACGGCGGATGGGGCTGGTGGACCAACGATGAGACCGACCCACACATGACGGCTTATGTCCTTTGGGGACTCAAGCTCGCACAGGAGAGCGACATCCGCATAAATCCAGAGGTCATCGAGAGAGGAGTCGAACGGCTCGCCCGCATGGTGATGCACGAGGAGCTGGACGATGACGAGTTTGCGGAAGTCAGCTTTGTCCTGTCGCTGTATCTCGATGAGATCGAAAGCGATCAAGCTCTGAGAGAGCAGATCCTCGACGGACTGGCCGCCATCGACATAAGTTCGCTGTCGCCCACACATCTGGCTCAATTTGCCATAGCTTGCAAGAACTTCGGCAGGAAGAAACTTGCATCGAGAGCGCTGAAAAACCTGAACTCCATGTCCGTCAGAACGGTCGATGGCGCAATTATCTGGAGCGAAACGCATTACTACTATTTTGAGCGCAAGGTAGAGCCGACGGCTTGGGCGCTTATGGCTAACATCGAACTCGGCAAGGACGGAGACAAAAAGTTCAGAAAGTTCGCTCGGGAAGCCGCCGACGGACTGCTATGGCTCAGAACTGGAAACAGTTGGAACACCACAGAGGCGTCGGCTTATGCAGTTTTAGCCCTCTCAAGATACATGGATGTGTTCGGCGGTAAATTCAACGCTTGTAAAATCAAGGTGTTCGTGAACGGAAGTCGGGTCTTCTCGGACCGCATATCCCCGAGAAATCTCTCGAAATACACCGAACCGATTCCGATCGAACGGACAAAGATTTACCCCGGTGAAAACGACCTTCAGGTCGAAATCGAAGGCGATCTGTCGAAGGCACTTCCGATAAATGTCTCCCTAAGTGTAACTTACATCATCAGCAAGCAGCGGATCAAGGCAACCGAAGGCATAGTTTCGGTTGAACGCAGCTTCTTCAGGATCAAAACGGTGCGGACAAAATCCGGTTGGACAACGAAGACCATCCCGATCAACTACGGCGACACCGTGAAACTGAACGAACCCATTCTGGTCAGGCTGACCGTGAAATCCAAAAAGGACCTGCGACATGTGCTCCTCAAGGACCCAATCCTGCCGGGCACCGACATCGATCTCGGCGAACTCTACTGGAAAGTTACTGGTCTTGAACACCATATAGACCACATCGCCTTCGCCATCTATTGGCTTGACGCCGACGAATCGATCGAGATCGAATACCGCATAAGGCCGTATCTGCCCGGAAAATTCCGAGTTCCACCCGCTTCGATTGAACTGATGTATCAACCTGAAGTAACAGGCCATTCCGACGAGATGAAGCTCTATGTCGTAAAATGACTTATAGCCTTTGGGGTCTCCTTTTGGCCACAATTCTGACCACATCCTGCCTACCGGACTCCGTATCGGTTATCCTGTTCGCCAATAAGGAGATCCGTTCAGTTCAGCTCAAATTGAACAATCCATCCGATTGGCTCTATCCCGGAGGACTCCGATATGTCGGCGTCGTCGAAATCGAGGTCATCTCAGATTCCGTCCTCGAATTGAGGTCAGGACACGGGGAACTGCTTGCCTATGCCGATTCTGTGGAAGTGTCGAACGCCGAATTCCTTGCGCCGAAGCAAGTCCGCTACGACGGCCGCATCTCGATCACCATAAAAGACGGAGACATCTCGGTGGTCAACACGGTTCCGACCAACTCCTATCTCGCTTCAACGGTCGCATCCGAGTCAAATTTCGACGAGATCGAGGTTCTGAAGGCTCAGGCGGTGCTCTCAAGGACATTTGTGGCCCTACATCTCGGAAATCATGCCCCTGTTGCGGACTTCTGCGACCTCACCCATTGCATGGCCTACAAGGGTTCCGATGTGGTGGACTCCGATGTTGTCTATGCTGTGGAATCGACAGATGGATTTGTGCTTCGCTGCGGCAGGAGCCTGACCGAGCCGTTTTTCAGCTCATCGAACGGTGGACACACCGCTGTTCCGTCGGAAGTCTGGGGTCTTAGTCCCTCATCCGACATCTGCTACTCGTTCAGAACCGATCCGTTTTCAAAGACATCCGAAAATCCACATCGAAAGTGGGCGACCCTGTTAAGCCTGAGCGAAATCGGACGGCTCTTTGACGATGAGGGACGGCTGGTCGATGTCATCGTAGTCGAGAGGAGCGTTGGCGGATATGCAAAACGGATGGAACTGCTTTTTGCGGACGGCCACAGGCTCACGGTCTCCGCCTCAGATTTCGCCACAGCGGTAAACCGAGAACTTGGATGGAACAAGGTCAAGAGCCTGATGTTCAGGATAGTCCGAACGGCTTCGGACACAATAACATTGATCGGCAGCGGATTGGGGCACGGCGTCGGACTCTCGCAATACGGGGCTTTGGAACTTGCACACAGGGGCGCTGATTTCCGAAAGATTCTGCACTTTTACTTCAACGGCTCCGAAATCGACCGCATGAGCTGCACCGCTCACTTCCAAATTTTCTCAGATGAACAGCTTGACTTTAGACTGGGCGACGCCCTCGAAGCGGCTCTGGCCGATGTCCGAAGGGTTACCTGTCTCAATCCCGTCCGAAGAATCGTCGTCATAGCGACAAGTTCGGTCGAGGAATACCAGCGGATTACCAAAGTTCAGTGGTGGAAAGCGGCGGTAACTTTCAATGACACAATAGTTTTGCAGCCGATCGGAGTCCTCGAACGCAAAGGTATTCTTTGGGAGACCCTCAGACGAGAAGTTTTTCATGCACTCATCTTTCAAAATGGACTGGAGATGCCCGTCTGGCTTCAGGAAGGCCTTGCGACGCTTGCTTTTGGCCATTGCGGCGAGCCGACGGGCAAGTTGATGCATCCGAACGATGTGGAGAAGCTTCTGAACTCGAACAAATTGGACGAATTCAAAAAGGGATGGTGCGAGGCCGCATGGCTGGCCATGAAGCTGCTGGGAGACAGGTCGATATGCCAATTCTTGGAATCCCTTCGACACTCAAATGGTCAAAAATTTAGAAAATTTGAAAGGAGTAAAGGTCATGAAATATAAAATTTTGGTGACGGCGGCCGTTCTGGCCGTCGGAATGGTCGTTGCATATCAATCGCTTCAGCCTCAAGAGCTTAAAAGGGACATCTCCGATGAACTCGAGATCGTCCCTTTGAAAGAGCTGAAATTTTTGTTCGTTGCGCCACAGGCCGACAAACTCATAAAATCCATCAAATCGCTTGATGCCTATAAAGTCGCTGAAAACAATGGACTTAAAGAGGATGTCTATGAATATCTGGCTTACCGAGCGGACATAAAGGGATGGCCGCTGAAGATAGCTGAGCTCCTTTCAGGCGATTTGTCGGAATCGCTTGTCGGAAGCGAATTTATTTATGCAAAATACAGCGAAGGTCGATTCCTGATCATTACCAAGCCGCGCGCAAGTGTGAGGATGAGCTGGAGGGCTGTCCTGTCGAAAGGGACAGAACGGGAAGCTTTTGGCTACAAATATGTCGTTTTGGGCAACGGACTGTCCCTGTCGTTTGTTGGACACCTTTTCATCGCATCCAACTCACAGGAGTTGATGGACTCGGCGTTTGCCAGACTCGCAAAGGTTCCTGAGACCAAAGTTTCGGACTACCTTGAGCATGTCCGAAGGGACTCCTCCGATGCCTTCGGATTAGCCCTAAATTCTGAGGATAAGCTTTTTGCGTTCAAAAAGATGGAATTTTTTGCCGATGGAAAACTGCACATCTTCATAGAGCAACCCGGTGGCTTTTTAGGTGCTTCGATCGCAGAGGCACAGGAGCCGAACGACCTCAAAGTCAGGGACGGCGCCTGCATCGGCGTATCCCTCGACGGGTTTAAACCGGTCAAAGGCGATAAATGGCTGCGAAAGAGGTTCCCAAAATTCCGGAAGCTGTCCGATGAATTTTCGATCCGTGAAGGACTTAAGGCGTTTAAGGGGCACATGGAATTCTACCTTTACGGATTCAGGCCGAGCTACACGATGCAGCCAATTTTTGTGTTCACAGCGGAGATTGACCAGAAGAAGCGGTTCGGACTCAGGAAATTAACGGATTGGTTCTTCGATCCGGAAGGATTTATCGACTGGCGAATCCATGAGGACATATTCGGGGTCTGGAACCTGCCGACCGACAAAGCGTTGCCGAAGGAGTTGAGACCATACTGGGAGGCTTGGGCGCCGACATTCCAAGACCTTGAGCAACCACCGGGCGAACTGCCGTTCAAAATCGTGGGGAAGGTCGGAGATTGGAACGACTTCGAGGAGATCGACGGCTTCGCATTCGTTGACTTTGACCGACTTGCAGAGGTCACGGCAGGATATGCCGTTGAAGTTGCGAAACATACAGATGAACTGTCGAGCAAGACGGCCAGAGAAAAACTTGCACCGGTGATCTCAAAACTGCGTTTTGGACGGTTCGTTGGACGCTTCGATCGCAGGGGAGAGACCTTGATCATCACATTTTTGAGGGGCTGATAGCCATGAAGTTAACCGAACTAATCGATGTGGCAGCGGGGCGCCGCCCCGGAAGCATTCTGATCAAAGGCGGCAGGGTGGTCAATGTGAGAAGCGGCGAGATCTTCGAGGCCGATGTCCTGATCTACGGGGACAGGATCGCCGCCGTTGGAAAACACAACTTTGAAGCCGAAAAAGTTATCGATGTAGAAGGAATGCTCGTCCTGCCGGGGTTCATCGAGGGACACATCCACATCGAAAGTTCGATGATGACACCCCGAAAATTTGCTGAGGCGGTTGTAGTTCATGGCACCACGACGGTCATAGCAGATCCGCATGAGATAGCCAATGTCATGGGACTGGAAGGAATCCATTTCATGATCAACGATTCTAAGGACTTGCCAGTTGACATCTATTTCATGGCGCCGTCCTGTGTGCCGTCGAGCAACCTTGAGACTTCGGGCGCATGGCTGACTGCGGCTGAACTGCAAAAGTTGAACTTCGAGCCGAAGGTGATCGGATTGGCGGAGATGATGGATTTTCCGGGCGTCATCGCTGCTAAATCGGAGGTGATCGAACGACTCGAGACTTTTGAACTTCGAGACGGTCATGCGCCGCTTCTGAGCGGCCGCAATCTCAACGCATACATCGCAGCAGGTATCTACTCGGACCATGAATGCGTCAGTAAGGCAGAAGCGCTTGAGAAATTGAGACTTGGAATGCAGATCATGATTCGAGAGGGGACGGCTGCACAAAACCTCGATGAGCTCATCGGACTCGTTGACGACAAAAATTGGCCTTTCTTTTCGCTTGTATCCGATGACTTACATCCATCGACGATCGTCGAACGAGGACACCTCAACGCACTCGTAAAGAAAGCCGTCGAAAGGGGCGTCCCACTTGTAAATGCGATAAGGATGGTCTCGATCAACACCGCCCGCTATTTCAGGCTGCACGATCGCGGCGAAATTGTGCCCGGCAAGCTTGCCGACATCGTAATCGCCGATGAGCTGCCTGAAATCGTGCATGTCATAAAATCCGGGAAGATGGTCGTCGAAAACACCGAACTCATAACACCTGTTCCACCAGCGGAACGCCGGAAGGTGGGAAGGATGCTCTTGAAGCCCTCACTTGAGCCGCTCAAAGTCCCGGCACGGAGCGGCGAAATCCGTGTCATCGTCGCGAAAGAAGGGACGCTGATAACGGATTTGATGCTGGCCAAGCCAAAAGTCCTCGATGGACTCGTCGTCTCGGATACTGACCGTGATATTTTGAAAGTCTCTGTCTGGGAAAGACATAAGGGAACTGGAAATGTGGGGGTCGGGTTTGTGCACGGATTCGGACTCAAGAGGGGCGCTATTGCAAGTTCGGTGGCACACGATTCTCACAACATCGTGGCCATTGGCACAAACGATAACGACATGGTCAAGGCCGTCGAAATCCTCAAAGAGCTGGGCGGTGGACTTGTAGTTGTTGACGGAGAGAAAATCACAAAGCTTCCGCTTCCAGTTGCCGGGCTCATGACCGACACCGATGTCCATGAATTGGCATCAAACGAGAAAAAACTGACAGAGGCAGCCAAAGCGCTCGGTTGTGCCATGAACAATCCGTTTATGACTATGAGCTTTTTAGCCCTTCCAGTGATCCCGCATATCAAATTGACGGACAAGGGACTTGTGGATGTCGATCAGTTTAAATTCGTATCCCTTTGGCTCTAAAGTCAATGTCTATGGCCGCATGAATTGGAATCTTACCAACTCTAAAACATCTTGAAATTTTTTGTCGTTTCAATTAAAAGATAGACCGCTCAAAAATTCTTTGTGTCCTTTGAAAGCGGTGATAAGGTCTATTTGTGAACTCGGTTTTTGGTGAAAAGTTTTGCACTTCATAGATTTGAAAAAAGACAGATAGGAGGTGAGCAATATGCTTAGGCTTAAAGAAGAGGACAAAAAGAAGTTGGAGGAACTGAGTAAATCTCCAAATCGCAGGATTGCACAAAGGGCAAAAATTGTGTTGCTCCGTGCAAGTGGCAAGTCATATCTTGAAATCGGCTCTAAACTTGGCATCCATTACAATACGGCCAAGCGTTGGGTGAAGCGCTACGAAGAGAGAGGCATAGAAGGACTTTATGACCTGCCTCGTCCGGGTAGGCCGCGCGTCTTTGGCGAGGATGTCGATGCAAAAATCCTCGAACTCGTCCAAACGCCGCCAAGTAAACTCGGACTTAACCTCAAAAGATGGTCAGTTAGGGCACTCCGTGATTACATCGTCGAACAGGGAATTGTGAAAAATATCTCAGTCGGAAGAATTTACACCTTGTTGAGAAAGAAAAACATCAGCCTTCGGTAGCACCGACTTTCAGCTCACCAATTGAACGATCAACACGAGCGCTATGCCTAAGAGGCTGGCAGTGAAATTTACTGTGTTATTTCCGAACCATTTAAATCCGCTGAGATATTGAGTTTTTTGACCACAATGAAACTCGACATCTAACACCCTGCCACATTTTTCACACAGATATTTGACTTCGATGGTAGCACCGAGAATCGAATCGATGAAGTTGCCCAGAAGTCCGGCCGCAGTTATCAGGATGAATGTGTCCATTCCATAGCCTGCAAACGTGGCTATCAGAGCGATGAATGCAGCGCCAGCAAGGCCGCCCAGAGTTCCGACAAAAGAGATCGCACCAGAGCTGCCTTTGGGCATTGCACGCCAATCGATTATCGATCTCGGATCCGTTGGACTGAGCGTTCCGAGCTCGGTTGACCATGTGTCGGAGTTCACAATGGCAAGGGAGATGAGGTAAAGGACAAACCAGTCGATGTTGGGCAGGTGGACAAACCTGTTGAGGATCGCTATTATCAGCGGCACACCGCCGTTTGCCAGAACCTGATGGCTATCACGGGCTTCTCCGGCTTTGACCTCAGACCTGTCTGCTAACAGCTTGGTGAGCAGGCTTGACGACAGGAAAAAGGC
This sequence comes from Candidatus Hydrothermota bacterium, assembly GCA_003645975.1. GTDB lineage: Bacteria > Hydrothermota > Hydrothermia > B15-G9 > B15-G9 > B15-G9. The sequence goes on from QNDP01000014.1 coordinate 12,278, forward strand.
CAAAATCGCTGCAAGCCAGACCCATCCACCGAATACAACGACGGTAACTGCCACGATCGCAGTCCAGTAGGCGCCGTCCGCCGTCAGATATTCGAGCCAGTAGGAGGGAACAGCTATCAAGACGCCCGCCCCTATCGCCTGCCAGAGAGTGAGGTGATCACCGCCTAAGACAAGGTGGTAGAGGAACAGAGCTGTGCCTATCGGAACGGTGAAATTGTCGAATCCGCCCGATATGGAAGCTTCCAGCATAGTGCCGATGAGCGCTACGGCCACAAGCCCTGACCAGCTAAGTTGCGAATGCAGAATAGCTTTGAAAAAGACGGCAGATGCCAAAGTGGTCAGGAACATGACGGTCGATCCGCTCAAGCTTTTGTCGCCAAACTTTTTGATCGGCCATCTTTCACCTACCATCGCAGCGAAAGCGTCTCCGAAAAACAGCGCCGAGAGGGATATGAAAAAGACCTCTTTGAAGTCCCAAAAGAGCAAAGTTATGATGAACACGGAGATAGGATACACGACCGTCCCAAAGGTCTCGCGCTCGACAGAATGGATTCCTGAGAGCTTTCCCTGAAGGAGCGAATAGCCGTTGACGAATGTGAACAAAGCGCTCAGGATGAGCAAACCGATGCGGTGCGTCATCATCACAGGGGCAAAAAGGATGATCGTCCCGACACCGATATGGACCAATTTTCGAGTGCCCTCTTCGGAAATCTTGCCTTTCTTGCGCAATTGTTCAGAGATTCCCAAAAATAGAACGATCCAAAAGAAAATCACAAGAGTTCCAACGACATCGCGCCACATTTCCACTCCTTTCTTTTTGGTCAGCGATTATAACCGTGCTTCTTAGAAGTTGACAACCGATTTCATGAGAGGCACAACTCTTTGAGCGATATGACAGTTAAGTCTATGTTTTTTCAGAACTTAATTTTACTTGACATTTAAATGGGGCACATTAAAATAATGCACCTACAAATCGCGGGGTGGAGCAG
>QNDP01000015.1 GCA_003645975.1 Candidatus Hydrothermota bacterium
CGATGCCCGATTCCACCTTTCCGGCCTCGAGGAGTTCCATTCCCGAGCGGAAGTAGGCCTGTGCGATTGAGTCAGAGTAGGTTTTGACATAGATCGAGTCCCACTTTGCGGACTCGTCGAAACAGTTGACAGCGGAATCGGGGTTGTCCTGCCGCAATAACTCCATGCCCATGAGGAAGTAACTTCTGGCTATAAGCTCGTGCATGTCATAGATGAAATTTGTGTCAATCGTCAGGACGGCTTTGAAGTTCTCGATTGCAACGGCATAATCCTCTCGTTTAAGGGCTTCAATCCCCTGAGTGTAATACTGGGTCGCCATATCCTGTTTGATTGCGTCGAACCATTCCCTCAGACCTTCGACAGTAGAGTCTTCGGACATGGCGACTGAAAGTTCGATATAAGCGGAGTCGGTCTTTCCGTTCTTTGCGTAGATGACACCTTTGTAGAAGTGCGCTTGCGCCAATCGATAATGCGCAATCTGGAGGTCAGGAGCAAGCACAATGGCCTTCTCAAGCAGCGTTATGGCGCTGTCAAGCTGAAGTTCCTGAATTAGTTTGTAACTCTTTTCGACCAAAGCAAGCGCCTGCTCCTCACGCGATCGTCTCTGCCGTTCCCTCGCCCTTCTCAAGGAATGCTCCTTTGGCTGGGCGAAGATTGTTATGCCAAGCCCGTAGGCAAATCCTTTCGGCTTCTCCGGAAGCGTCCCCCAGCAATAATGAGCCGTGAAGGTCAAGGCAATCTTTTCGCTTGGAAGGAAATGAAGGAATCCGCCGATGTATGGCGTCAAGCGCATCGTCTCGAAGTCAATATTTGCGCCGAAGGCCATAGAAAACGAGACCGTTCTGCCAAGCTCGGTCGTATCGCCCACATTCAGAGAGGTGAAATCAAATGAAAAGGTCGGATATTTCCGTTCGCTGTATGCATTTTTCCAGACGGAGACCCCAAACTGGCCGAAGGCGATGGCCCCGTAGCCGAAAATATCCCTGTTACTGCTCTGCATCAGGCCTACATGGGTCGAAAAACCAGAGAGAAACGGGTTTGTAGCAAATAAAAGAAGCATCAATTTCAGCATCTCTGATTATCTTAAAAAATCGAGATGTCAGAATCAAGCTGCCAACGGCTATCGATAATTTTGTTTGTGATTGAAATTTTATGTTAAAATTTTGCATGGCTGGGAGATTTATAAGGCTTTGAAACATTTAAGGTTAGATAGAGACCCCAAGTGAGATAGCGAAAATTGATGGATGGGTGGCGACGGGGCAAACTGAGGATAGGCGTCTCCGTAAATTATTATGAAGCAGTGGGTTCTTTCATTCTGTAGCTATGCTTCCCTCTTCCTCAATACATTCAATCTTTTTGAATCCCACTTCCTTCAATACTTCGATGTAGTCCTTGCTTTAGATCCCGACCCCTCCGTGACTCTCGCTCGGCCTTTCGCAGCAGGTCGTAAAGTGTCAGATGGTTAAGTTCTTGGCGCACGGACGATTTTAGCTGTCTTACTGCCTCGTTGATCACGGCATCATCGCCCTCCTCGAATGCATTCGTAACTTCAAGCAGTTCAGAAGCTTTTAGGAATTTCAACGAGCGACCAAGCCCGATGGTCTCGTCGGACTCCACGATCCACCCTTTGCTTTCCATCCTGTCCATAAGTGCTTCAAATTCCGCTTTATCGATGCCGAGCAGCCGCATGGCCTCTGTGCGCTCCAACGGTTTCTCACCGCTCTCAAACTTGTCAATCAAGGTTTTAAAAAACAGCAGCAATTTGAACAGGTTCAGGCGACCGAATCCGTAAGGCCATTGCATCACAAAGACCATCTCTGCGCCGAATAGGATGATAGTCCAAACGAGGTAAAGCCAAAACATGAACATGGGCACAACCCAAAGTGAGCCATAAATCGTTTTGTAAGCTATGGTTTTGGAGACATAGAAACCGAACCCCTCGCGCGCAAATTCCCAGAGAATTGCGACAAAGAAGCCCGTGATGATCGCATAGCGCGGTTTGACATCATCGGCTGGAAAAACGAGGTAGATAACTGAAAATGCCACAGCGGCAATGAAATACGGCAGAACAGCGGGAAAAACCGAGACGCCGAATTTCATCTTGAAAACGATGTCAAAGTAAAACGAAAGTGCCATCAAAACCGGCGGAATGGTCAAAAAGCTCCAGAACAGTGCCAATCGGATGAATGGCGGGCGGCGGCGCGTGCGCCAAATGTCGCCAAAAGTCTTGTCAATGGTCTCAAGGTACAACAACGAGCTGATAAGGAACGAGACGAGACCGAGCACACCGAGTTGGGTAGCGTTGCGTAGAAACTCATCGATGTAAGCCACGATCTTCTCCGCTGCAGATGGCAAAAACACCCGGAAAATCAGATCCTTAACCCGGTCTTTGACCCTTTCAAAGAACACGGCCGACGGAAAGAGCGAAAGCGCAGCAAATGCTGTCGGGATGAACGCCAGAAGTGTCGAATATGCAAGGGCTTGCGCCTTCAAAAAGCATTTGTCCCGCCCGAATTTAAGCGCACTCTGCTTCAGCACAAACACCGCTGACCGTGCAAATCTCTTCAACAGCATCCTCAGCTTCATGGCATGTGCTCAGCCTCCTGTTATGTTTTGGAACTCCTCGCATTCGAGAAAAGTTTGGACAAGCTCACAGCAGTCGGACCGACGAACTCACTCAACAGGGTTTTGGTCATCTCCACAGATTTTTCAACGCCGACTCGGCGCGCTTGATAAGTTTTTTGGCCGCATTGAGATCTTTTGCTTCTGCGTAAATCCTGACGACGGGTTCGGTGTTCGACGGCCTAATGTGCAACCATGCATCGCTGAATCGGATGTAGATCCCATCGGAAAAATCAAATTTTTCCGCATCGTCAAAATGTTCGGCAAGCTTCTGGGCGTCGAATTCGCCTTGCAATTTCACCTTCGTTTTGAGCAAAGTATATGAACCGATTGAGGATAACGCTTTTTCGAGTTCGCCGTGAGCGGCGAGCGTCAGGATAAGTGCTGCTCCCACAAGGCTATCCCTTGTCGGGTTCACATCTGGCAAAATGACTCCACCGTTGCCCTCACCGCCGATCACCGCCTCATGCCTGATGATACCATCGACCACATTGGCCTCACCGACCTTCGTGCGAGCGACTTCGACACCGAAATGACGTGCGACATCCTCGATCATCATCGAAGTCGAGAGGTTGGCGACCACAGCGCCGCGTTTGCGCTCCAGAACCGTCCATGCGGCGAGTGCAAGTGTATGTTCTTCGGTAAGAAGCCCTTGTCCCTTAAACCCGAACAAAAGGCGGTCGCCGTCAGGGTCGCTTGCAAATCCGAAATCCGCCTCTCCGTTCAACAGAAGTCGGTCAAGCTCAACGAGATGTTCCTTTTTCGGTTCGGGATTGTGCGGAAAGATGCCCGTCGGTTCGCAGTACAGTCTGATCACTTCAACTCCAAGATGTTCAAGAAGATACGGCAATGCAAACCAGTTCGCTCCGTTCACCGCATCGACCGCCGCACGGAATCGATTCGCTTTGATCGCATCGACATCGACAAATTCAGACCTCAAAACAGCTTGGACATGGCGCTCGATGGCATCGCCAAATTGCTCAATTTTGCCGATCCTGTTCCACTTCGCCCATTCCCATCCTTCGACCATTTCGATGCTTTTGAGGCGTGTTACATCGTCCTCGAACAGGAACATGCCGTCAGGTCGGACGAACTTAAGTGCGTTCCATTCAACCGGATTGTGGCTGGCCGTAACGACGATGCCGCCTCGTGCTCCACCATCCCAAGTTCTGACATTGAAAAGGAGCGTGGGCGTTGGCACGATTCCGACATCGACGACATCGCCTCCGACCGCTGTGATGGCCGATGCCGCAGCGTTCACAAAGATGTGTCCATGAGGTCTGGTGTCCCGTCCAATGAGGTAACTGCCTCGACCAAACAGAGTTGCAAGCGATGCGGCAAATCGAACCACGATCTGGGGATCGATGCCTTCGCCGACGATTCCTCTAAGTCCAGATACTGTCAAAAGATAGCTCATAGCCGCCTCCAAGCTTCAATGCAACAAATTGGTGGTAAAGGAGATGTGAAATGTCGAGCCGAGTTCGCTTGCACGAACGCCCATGTCGATGTTGTAGGTAGGTGCGTTGAGGCCAAAACCCATTGTTACGCCGTCCTTTGAATAGCCGATCCGCAGATTTACCACACCGAGAAGCGCTATCTCCTGCCCGATGCCATAGCCCTCCTCAAACCCGTTGTCCCAGTAGGTAAACAACGAATTGAACCCCTTGAGCGGCGAGAGCCTGATTTCGTAACGCATCTTGCGCTCGATGTCGCTCGTGTTTCCCGCATTTGTCTCCAGAACGGCTAAGGCGAGGTGCTTGGTCTTCAATGTAGTTGACCAATCGAGAGCTGTCCGTGTCAGAGGATAGGTTGTGGTGAAGCAGATAGGATTTTCTAAGCTGACCTTAAAGATTCGGATGTTCGTCCCGATGAACCACCTTATTCCCTTGAGATCCAAAACATTGGCCGAAAATGCTGCTATGAAATTCTCCTCTCGATAGATTTCGAGAAGCTTTTGTGCACGATAGCCTATTCCCACGCCGAACCTTTTGCTGCTGAAAGCGATACCTGCACCGAACGATTTAACTTCGCTCACACCAAAAGGGGAGAAGAAACCGACTGTCGCCGTGAGTTTTTCGCCTTCAGCGATGAGCGACGAATTCTGAAAAATGGCTTCAGCGCCCTTCACCATCGTGATGCCTGCACCTGAGAGAGCCAGATTGTGCGCACCGAGCTCAAATTCGCCCCAAAACCCTATGACCGTCAAGATGATGGCAAAAGCGCTCATCGAATTGCCCTCCTTTTGGACGAGATTTTGGGATGCGGCTCGTTGAAAAGTCGTATCCTTCCGCCTGCGACGATGGCAAACGCCTTCTTAGCCACATAGTTGCCCGTGTTGACCTCGACGAAATAGATGCCCGGCTGAAGCCCATCGGTCTCAAAACCGACCGAGAACTCCTCGTCGGCGCCAAGTGAGAACCAGAATTCACGGATTTTTCGGCCGTTTTCGTCGTAGATGCGGAGGTATCCGTCAGCGTTGTCGCTCACCTTGAACGAGATATGAACAGAATCGCCCTTTTGAGCCGCTACTCGTGGCTCGATTGTGAAGTCCGTAACCTCAAAATTCACATGTGGAACTTCAACGATTTCAGTGACTTCGTTGGGACTTACATCGGCGTCCAAAAGTCCGTCCGCATTTGCGTCGAGTTCGACCACTGCGAATCTGCTGATAACATTTGGTGTTCCAATGAGTTCGTTGTCGGGTGCTGCATCGCCACCGGTTGCATGGTCGCCGCCTGCAATCAGTGCGACGAGCTTGACACACGAACCGGGCGTAAGTTGGCCATTTTCAAAGAGTTCATTTATCGGAATCGAGGCCTCGATACCGTTACGGACACCGCCGGCCGATGTGTCAACGACTATGGTTGCGCCGTTTATCGGCTCTGTTTGGCCATTCGACACGATTTTGCGCACGCAGGAAGTCCACTGCTCCGAGTTCCAGATTGCGACCAGCACACGCGGTTTCATGCCTCGAAACGAAAAATTGCGAGGATACCAATCCAAATCGTTGATGTTGTAGTCGCCTTCCGCATCGCCGATGTCGAGCAAAATGAGCAATGCGTTGTTTTGCACGATGTAATCCGCTCCGATGTAAAGGTTTTCAGCATCCCAAGTGAAATAAATCCCATAGATTTCGTTCAAAGTGCCCCATCGTGAATCGTTGTCGGAATCGTCGATTATCAGTTCGTCTGCTGCAAAATCGCTGATGTCGCCGTCGATCTCGATTGTGTGGTAAGTTGTTGCGATCAAGAGAGGGAGGAGTATCGAGAGCATCGTCATCCCCCTGAAGCCTGTTTTCCAAGCACTTCAGAATTGACCCGCTCGGTTGCGGCGCGCAATGCCTCTTCAGGCGTTTTCAGCCCTTTTAAAGCGGCCTCCATCTCGGCGTTGAAAATTCGCTCGATGTCCCCGTAGTTCGGCACAGGCGGTCTTGGATGTGCATGTTTGATCTGTTCGATAAAAACCGGAAGATACGGATGCCTAACGGTATCAATCGCATCGAATGCCTCTGTGTTGACTGGGATCTGGCCGAGCTCGTTTGCCCACATCGCCTGAATTTCTTTGGACAACAAAAACTTGAGGAACTCGACGGCTTCAGATTTGTGCTTGGCGGCCTTCGGGATGACCATGTTGGTGCCGCCGATGGCGGTCGCTGTGCCCGCTGGCCCTTCAGGGATGAGCGCAACACCGTAGTTCAATCCAAGCTCGTTCAACGACTTGATCGACCAAGGGCCATCAAAAATCATTGCGTATTTGCCGCTTCGGAAGCCTGCGTCCGGTGGGATAGCGCCGCTCTGCCATGCACCTGCCTCTACATGGTATTTGCGATAAAGGTCAACCTTGAAGCTGAAGCCTGCGACCGCTTCCGGCGAGTCGAGCAGGCAGCGAGTGCCGTCTTCGGACAGGAACTTCGCTCCGAATGTGAAGAAGAAAGGAAATGTCCACCATAGGCTGTTGTGCATGGCGAATCCCCAAATCTGTTCGTCTGGTTTCGTAAGTTTTTGAGCGACTTGAACGAATTCGTCCCATGTTTTCGGAGGCGATTCGATACCTGCCGCCTGAAACATGTCCTTGTTGTAAAAGAGCGCTATGCAGGTCGTTTGGTCGGGCAATCCCCAAAGCTTGCCGTTGTAGATGTTGCCTGCAAGCGCTGGATGGAAAAGGACTTCCCTCAAATTGCCAAGGTCATAGTCATCGAGCGGTTCAAGTCCGTTTTTGGATGCCAGAACGGCCGTGAAAGCGTAGTCAACGCGTGCGAGATCGGGCACTGACTTCGTGGCAATTGCGGACAAAAGCTTCTGCTCCATGCCGGTGAACGGGACACGCTGAACTTTGACTTTGATGCCGGTCTTCGCCTCGAACTGTTCAACAATTTTCATGAAAACTGCATGTTCCTCATCGTTGTAACTCTCCCATATCACAAGTTCGGACGGTGTCTCAGTCTTTTTGCAGTTTGACAGCGCAAATGCGATCAACGCCAAAGTGATCAACAACTTATTCCATCTCATCATGATGCCACTCCTTGTATTTGCTGCAAATTTTACAGCCGATGCTATTTGACCGCCATCTGGACGGGTGAAACCGAGACGGTGGAGTCTCCCTCTGAGAGGTGAGAGAAGATTTGAGGAAGTTAAAATGGTTGTGAAGGAAAAAACAGGAAGAAATCAAGATTGCACTAAAATGAAAAGGAAAGCTTTAATTCATTGCTTCAAAGAGACTTTTTAAAACCTTGCCGTCAAAGTCAGGATAAAAATCTTCCGCATTGCCTACCTTCGAGTTCATCTTTGGGTTTCTTTCGAGACGAGTTGGTCTTCTATGAATGAGCGAGCATCTGTCGGATGCGTTCGACGGCGTCTTTGGCTTTGTCCGATATGGCCGTGAGGCACCTTGACATGCCGAGGATGAAAAGTGCGTCTCCATAGCTCAGTTTGTCCTCATTGTCGAACACGAACTGCATAATTTCGCCGCTCATCACATCGATCGAGTGCTCAATCTCTTCGACTTCACGGATAAGTTCATATTCCTTTTGAATCTCTTCTTCCCTGAATCCGCTTTCTATGACCATGTCGAGCTGGGATATGGCCTCATGGAGTCTTTTTGCCACCGCGATGCTCTCTTTTCCGATTTTGATGACCTTGTCTTTAAGAGCATCAGGGACATCTCGACCTTTGCAGACTATGAGCCACTTTGCGACATCCTGTGCCGCATCGGCCACCTTGTCCTGAAAATAGAGGTATAGGAGCACATCGGCACGGCTCACCGGCATAAAAACCTTGCTGGTCAGCGTGTTCCTAATCGATTCCTTGATCCTATCGGCTTCCTTTTCGAGTTCATCGACTTCGGAGCAAAGTTTCTCCATCTCTTGAACTTGTCCTTTATTCCATGCCTCCATCGCTTGTTCAAGCACCTCGACCGATTTGACAACGATTTGCGAATGTTTGATCAGCGGTTTAAAAGGGCTTTTGGCGAACAGTTTAAGCCAAACGCTTACCATGTTATCAACCTCCCAATGTCATTTGCAAAATTTTAAAAATAAAAGCCGACATCACTGCGGCCGCCGGCACGGTTACGAACCAAGAGATAACAATATCTTTGAGCACGTGGGTGTTAATAGCTTTTATCTCTCGTGCCAATCCGACTCCAACGACCGCACCGACCACAGTGTGAGTGGTCGATATGGGCATCCCCATCCTCGATGCCACGAGCACGGTCGTCGCTGTGGCGAAGTCTATGCTAAATCCCCTTGTGTTCGTTAGATGTGTGATTTTGTGTCCAACAGTCTGCATAACACGATAGCCCCATGTTGCGACACCAAGCGCTATCCCTATTCCCCCAAGTGCCAAAATCCATTTTGGGACAGGAACATTTAGCCCGGCCGTGCCGGACACTATTGCGGAATACACGGCTGCCACAGGCCCGATCGCATTGGCGACATCGTTCGCTCCGTGTGAAAGTGCGACATAACAAGATGTTACTACTTGGACATTCCGAAAGATCCGCTCCACCGATTTGTAGGGATTGGCCTCTCCTCCGTAATTCCTTAGAACCAAAGCGCTTATCAGGGATGCCGCCACCCCAGCCACTCCGCCCATCAAGATCGCATGTGCTATCACTTTGCCATGCATGGTCTTTAGGTAGAACATCATGCCGACGATGAAGAAAGCGAGCCCTATCCACAGAGGCGCAAACCTCCGAGCGCTTGCCAGAGGGTCATCCGAACCGAGTATCGTCTTTCGGATCATCCAGAACAAAGTGAAGCCGACGAGTCCGCCGACAAAAGGCGAGAGCACCCAACTGAGCACCACAAGTCCCATCTTTCCCCATCTCACGGCTCCTAATCCAGCGTGTGCTATGCCATAGCCAACAAGACCACCGACTATCGAATGCGTGGTCGAAACTGGCAGTCCCCAGTAACTTGCTGCAAGAAGCCAGATGGCGGCTGACAGCAGAGGGGCAAGTGAGCCGTAAATGAGCGCATTCAGATCCCCTATCTGATTTGGATCGATTATCCCCTTGCGGATGGTCTCGGTTACATGCTTCCCGAAATAGTATGCTCCGACGAACTCCAGAACAGCCGCTATAACAACGGCTTGTCTCGGTGTGATGGCACCTGCGCCGACAGCGGTGCTCATGGAATTTGCTGTGTCATTTGCTCCAATCCCCCAAGCCATGAACATCCCGACGGCAAAGGTCAGGATCAACAAAGGATGGGTCAAAATTAAATTTACCATCTTAATCCTTCCATTTGACTCCTTCTGCAACTCGCTGAAAATCAAGGATTAAACCCCGAAATGATCCCCTTTACCAAATCGACGCTCCCACTCCAGCCGAGTTTTAGATACTCCTTGGCAAACTCTTTGCCGACCAAAACGGAAATGAGCAGCCCGGTGAAAAACACATTGCCAAACATAAACAAGGCTGTCGAAATGGCATAGCCGCTTTTTTGGATGTCAGGCTGCTTGAAGCTGAACTCCTTTATGTTCGAGAAGATATGATAAGCCAGAGAGACGCCAATGAGAAAAGCGATATAGGGCTTAAAGTTGGATGAGGCGAGGACATAGACTATCAAAACGAACAAGGAATATGTCGGAAGGAAATAGGGAGCAAGGGCAATGATAAGATTCGAGGCTTTCTCGTATTGAACTTGACCGCTGCCCTCTTTCGCCTCAAATGACTTCGGCGAACGAAAGAAAAGCAGTGCAACTATTAAATGTGTAAGTTCATGCTCGAAAGCTATGAAGAAGAGTTTCTTCCGAATCCAGACGAACCACAACACAGTCCCGACGGACAGGCCGAAAAGGAACCATCTCACTTGTGAGTCATGTAAATGTTCACCAAGCACCGCAATATCATAGAGGAATGCCTGCACGAAGCCAGCGAGTAGGAGCAAGAGCAGGATAGAAATCAGGAGCTTGATCAATGCAGACACGATCTTCATGATGCCGACAATTATAAATTTGAATCGTCTCCGACTGAAGGCCAAAACCCATCGGCAGTCTCCTTTCCCCATGAGGATCAAGCGACTTCCGCAGTCGATGGAACAGGGAACTGCATGGACTCAGAAGCTGCCAAAAGCTCAAAAGAACTTGAAAAATCGTGAGTCGATATGGCACACTCAAAGGGTTAATCTGCGAAAAACTTTGAACAGGAGGTGGCACGATGCTGTCAAGCGTTATGGGGATAAAAGTTGGTATATGCGGATTTGCAGCATCTAAGTCCGCATGTTTTCGAGAGTTGGATGTTTTGGAAGTCCAAAAGACATTTTACAAAATGCCGAGACTGGAAACGCTGGCGAAATGGCGAGAGGAGGCGCCCGACGATTTCGAGTTCACGCTGAAGGCGCCTCAGTTGATCACACATCCTCCATCAAGTCCGACATACCGAAGGGCTAAATTAGAAATACCTGAGAACAAAAGACATCGATATGGCTATTTTCGGCCGACCGATGAGGTGTTCGACGCATGGGAGAAGACCGTCGAAATGGCAAACGCACTTAAAGCTCAATTCATTGTGTTCCAAACACCTGCATCTTTCAGCGAGAGACCGGAACATATCGAAAACATCCGCACTTTTTTCTCCCAGATCAAACGATATGGCCTAATTCTCGGATGGGAGCCCCGCGGCAACTGGAACGAGGAGACCGTCCAATCGATCTGCACGGAGCTGGACTTAGTCCACATCGTTGACCCGTTTAAAAGCAGAACACTTTGGGGTAGAGTAGCTTATTTTAGACTACACGGCCTCGGCAAGGGCTATCGATACAAGTTCTCGGACGAGGAGTTGAACTGGCTGCTCTCAAGCCTGCCCGATCTCAAACCGGTTTATGTCATGTTCAACAACACCAACATGTTCGACGACGCTGTCAGATTCAAAAAACTCTTAAAAACACAATTTGAATGAGCCATGAACGGATTTGTCATCGGATTGGATGCTTCGGAACTGGTGATGGAACTGCGCGGCATCAGGATTTACACCGAACAGATGCTCGAACGGCTCAAGGCTAAGTCGTTGCAGGTCAGGTTGCTCTTTTCGCTCGGTGCACTTAGAACCCCCAAAAAACTTTACAGGGCTTTGAAATTTGGGATAGACGGCGTTTTCACGGGAACCAGCGCTTTGTTCTACAGAAAGATAGATGTCTTTCATGGACTGAGAGGAAGGCTGATCGACATTCCGAACATCGCTAAGGTTCTGACTATTCACGATTTGTATCCGTTGAACTTCAGAAGGTTGACGCAAGCGCTCAGGATCGGTTTCAACTTTATCATCACCCCTTCAAATTTCGTGAAATCCGAGATAATCCAAAAAATTCCGAGCATAAGGCCTGACATGATCCGTGTGGTCTATATGGGCATAAACCACAAAGTGTTCCGCCTGAGAACGGAGTCGGAATGTCGAAATCAATTGGATCGGCTTGGACTTAGTTGGAAAAAATACTGGATCTATGTGGGTTCTACGGTTGACAGGCGCAAAAATTTTGAGACCATGCACGCTGCGGCCAGATTGGCCAATCAAATCCTTTTCGTGCCCAAAGGGATGTCTCAACAGGAGCTTGGATGTGCGATGGCGGGCGCTGTCGGACTCCTGTTCGTTACGCTCGGCGAAGGGTTCGGCCTTCCACCGATCGAGGCGATGGCCTGC
>QNDP01000016.1 GCA_003645975.1 Candidatus Hydrothermota bacterium
TACCGTTGCGTTTCCGAGATTAACTCCCCTTACCTCGTCAAATTAAGCGATACTCTGTGCAGAAGGCCGATGGGCGAACCGTGTTCCACTCGGTAGAGAACCGAAATGCCCCTGTTTGGCACCTTAAGCGCAAATCCGAATTCCTCCCGCGTGTCGAACGGCGTAACGCTCACGCCACCAGTTAGTTGCAGTGCATCCGCAATATGCCACAATCCGCCGAATTTGATGCCTTCGTAAAGCGATGCATCGTGGAAAAGTTCAGCAAACAGCCATCCATGCGACAAAGGCAAGGCCGCACCGAATTTGAACCTCGTCGGCAGCCTGAACGATTCGGTTATGAGTTCGATTGAATCTGAAAGCATGAGGTCAGCGCCGCTTAGCTTCATAGCGCCGCCGAGATTCGCTATCACAGCCGAAAGTCGCAAATTTCCGAAGTCTTCAAGCACAGTTGTGCCACCGACATCGAGGGCAACAGTCCGTGCAGATTCATGATACACATGTTCGGTTATCAATTTTCCGGTGACGCCGAATTGAAACCATGTCGAAAGCTGTGTGGTGAGCGCTGCGCCGAGCACCGTGCCGCCCGTTGTGTAGTAAAGACCTGTCCCTTCAGGCTGTTCCTCTGTCGTGATTTCGATCCGACCGGAATTATAGCCGAGCGCATAGAATCCAACTGTCCCGTATTTCCAAGCCTTGGTCGCAAAGCCGACAGCACCCCATTGAACGCCGAGCGGCAGCCGTAAGTAAGTTGCGCCGAACGACATCCCGTTTGACAGTTCTACCGATGAAGGGTTGTGCCAGAGTCCAAGGGCGTCCATCGGGAGCGCCACGCAACTCGTGGGCGAATCGTCAAGTTTCACAAATTGGGCGGCTTTCGTGCCTATCTTATCAAATCCGTGCAAGTTAGCGACAAAAATCAGCAAAATTAGGGTCTTCTTTGCCATGATTCACCTCACGATTGCAAATTTGCCCTTTTTGGTCTTCCCATCAGGCGTTTCGACTATGTAGAAGTAAAGACCATAAGCCACCTTGAGTCCGGAACGGTTTGTGAGGTCCCAGACAGCTTCACCTCCGCCCTCATGTTCGATCGTCGCAACAGGTTCGCCTGCGATCGTGTAAATCCTGATGGTCGCGCGACTTGGCAGATTCCTGAAGTGGATTTCGCGGCCAAAACCGGCCTCAACCACGAGCGGATTGGGATAGACCGTCACATTTGCCAATGGATCACCATTTGCAACCATTTGGGACGCATGGGATTCAATCCTGAAAGCGACGCCTTCACGCAGCGGTTTAAACAGTTTTACGAAAAATGTGTCGCCCTGAGTCGGAGGCGTTGCATCGGGCGGGTTAAGCGTTCTCACAAACACCCTCAGCATCTCATCTCCATGATGCGCAACGAGTCCCAACTGGTCAGGCAAGAGGTAACGGTAATGTTCGTCGGGAACCCATGCCTCGCCGCCCGGCGTGAGCGTCCAGCCCGTATCGGAAACTCTTGGAGGCGAGGCAAATCCACCGAGAAAAATCGGATCGACCACGAAGATGGTGTCCGCCTCTACGGTGTCGTCGCCGAAGACCGCAAATCCACGAATCGGAATCCAGTAGGTCGTATCGACTGGCACAAATGGCAGGTCATAACGGAACGAGTTCGGTCTAAGAACTTGTGCTTCCGAGCCTTGAATCGTATCGACGATGAACAGAGCGTCGCCATAACCTTCATGCAGTGCCTCGCCGCGTCCCCGATCCTCGACAAACCAGTCAAATCCCACATCAGGCGATGACCAGCCGACCTCCATAAAGCCTTCGGGCGAATTGCGCACCGTCAGCCTGAATCCGTCGAGCAAATTCGACTGCCACAGCACGCCCGTGTCCGGAATCGGCTCGCAAAATGCGGTGTCAACTATCTCAACATCGCCCGTTCCGAAGCAGAACGAATCACTTGAAAATTCAATTCGATAGGTGGCATCGAGCAGGCTGTCAGGATCGACGAGCATGGCTTGGACCTCGCCGGTTGTCGGCTTCCCGACGCTTTCGATGGACAGCTCACCGGGAGTGTAGTCCGACGGCCTTGCGAAAAACCCCACTCTGACCATGTTTGCGCCGCGCCGCGATTCAAGCGAAGGAGCAAGCGAATCTGGGTCTTGAACCCCTTTGTCATAAGCGGTTACGGTGTAGTAGTAGATGTGTCCGGGGATAACCGTCGTGTCCTCAAAGACATAGCGGACTCCAGCGTCCTCGCCAAGCGACTGGTAAGGCCATGCCGGGTCAACGCCTTTGATGCCGTCGATAAGATCGTAAATGGCTATCGGGACATAGTTTACGACTTCCCCCCTCTCGTTCGTTATCGGTTCGCCCCAAGTCATGCCGCCGTCTTCCGAGCGGTAAACCTTGTAACCCTCAAAATCGAGCTGACCTGTGAACGGGTCGGGCGTGGTCTCCGATGGTGAAGCATCCCAATAGAGTCTAACTCTGTCGGGCAAAACGACATATCTGAGAACCGGCGGTGGCGGCGCTGACGGTCCCTGATATTCGAACTCACTCATTTTGAACGCTGTGCGCGCATTGGCGAACAGCTCGGCCGTATCCGCACCGGCCGCAACGAACAACGAGAATTCCTTGCGTTCACCCGGTTCCAGGTCAAAGGGTCCGACAGCGGCTATCAGGTTATAGCCCGATGCGGAATCCGGTGGCGTGCA
Organism: Candidatus Hydrothermota bacterium; assembly: GCA_003645975.1. Classification (GTDB taxonomy): domain Bacteria; phylum Hydrothermota; class Hydrothermia; order B15-G9; family B15-G9; genus B15-G9. The sequence goes on from QNDP01000016.1 coordinate 2,694, forward strand.
GTCCATGTGGATGTCATCTCCGTGAAAATAGAAAGATGGGTTGATGTTCGTGTCGGATGTGTCAGATACCACGATCGGCCAGTAGGTTGCGTCATTGTAAGGTGTGTAAGACCTTGAAAACCAATGGAAATCCGTTATGCCGAGCGAATCCGGAGTTGCAAGGAAGCCGACGCCCATCATCCCGACGGATTCCCATGGCGAAAGCGGCACGCCATCGGCGTCCCAGTAGTAAACGAAATCCTTTGCGCCGTCGGGCGCACCTTCAGGCCACAAATCGACAAAATCCAGAAAGTCTTGGAAATCGAAATCCACTCGAAAGGCCACAAAGAGTCCGATGTGGATGTCGTGAAGTGTCGAATCAGAAGTGTTTTCGATGAAAAGTCGATAGAAAAGGATGTCTTCTGCATAGTAGCGACCGTAACCGTAGGTCAGCATCTCGACTCTGATGCCGAACCGACCGGCGTCGTTGAAAGCGGCATAAATGTCTCTGTCCGAAGTGAATTCGCCATAGACCGTGTCTCCGCTTGACGGATCGACCCGATAAGGGCCGGGCCATCCTTCGGGCGGCCATGTGGTCGAATTATCGCTCATCGCAAGCCATGGGATGCCCAATGGGCTTTGATTGTCAGGATTGTGATGAAGTTCGGGCTGCCAGTCGGTGTCAAAGTGGACAAGTGCATTCGGAACGGTCAAAACCTCGCCATCTTTGGCAAGGATAAACTGCAGACCATAGCAATAGTGTTGTTCGAACGGTGCATTTTGCGGCCAGTGGAGCGACGGCGTTACGAACATCGGCGTGGTCGAGAGAATGCCCCAGTTCGTTACTGTTGCGGAGAGCTGTCCGACATCTTCAACCGCTATGCCTGCATAGGTCAGGTCAACATCCTGACCGGCTGTTATCAAAAAGACGCTTAAAATCAAAGTGTTCATCATCTCAAAGCTCCCATCTGATTCCAAATCTCCATCTTCTTGGTGGTCCGACATGTGCAGGGTTGTGAGCTGTGTCGGGCGAAGACCATGCCCGCTCGATCGGACCGGGATCGAACGGGTCGCCAGTGCGCGGATGCACTGCACGAACATTCAAGTAGTTCAACAGGTTATAGACTTCGAGCGAGAAGGTAACATTTTTGACGGTTTTCTCGACTTTCAGGATCCAGTCGAGTGTCGGCGGCATCCGTGCGGAGTTCGGCGGCGCAACGACGCCCGTGCCTAAATCCGGCGTGTAGGGCAGTCCTGTTGCAAAATCTACAATGTTAAGCCAATGTAATCCAAGCAGATCGGCTTCAACCATCGCTTTGACCGTGTGCCGCCTATCGTAGTCGAGCGGATACTCCTTGACCGCTTCGGGCATCCCGGTATAGGCATCGTAAAATGCTCTGAGCGGGAACGATCTGTTGCCCAATGCGACTTGATACATGTAGCTAAACTGCCAGCGGATGTTCTGCACGGAACCGCGGGCATCGACCTCAAAGCCGCGTATCGTCGCAAAGTCTCCGTTGTTGTAGTAGTTGTAATCGTAAGGAAACTTCACGATGCGGCGCGTCGAAAGCAGGTCCCAGACATCCTTCGCAAACAGACTGATGTCGAAATTGAACTCACCGGCGAGCAAGCGGATGCCAACCTCGTAAGAGACCGTCCGCTCAGGCTTCAAAAACGGGTTTCCGATGACTACGAGAGCTTGCGGCATGTCATCCGGATGGTCTCTGAACTGGAAATTCCGAAACATAGCATCCATCGGCGGAGTCCGCAGGAAATGCCCGTAGGCCAGATGGAACACGATCCTGTCGGTAACCGGGTAGGCAAGCCCGATTCTTGGCGCAATGTAAATCTTTGTTGGGACATGCGTTAACTCACTTCCAGGCGATTCGATGTCCTTCCAGAACGAAACGCCGAGATTCTGACCTTCAGCCCTCAAACCGATGTTCAAAAAGAAGCCCGGATATTCGATTTTGTCTTGGACATAGGCTGCAAACTGCAATGGCGAGACATCGTATTCGCTCATGTGGCCTTCGCCAAGGTATCCAAAGATGTAAAATCGCTCCCATTCGTGGACTTCAAAGTGATGTTTTTGTAGTTCAACGCCTGCGCGAAGCTCATGATGGCCAACTTGGAGAAGACTTTCGTAATGGCCATAAATCGTTTGGGATAAGTCCTTTCGATAGACAGGCGCTTGGCCTCCGATGTAGAACTCGGCCTGTTCGTCGGAACGCGGCGGCTCGTAAGTCCATGGAAGTGAATCCTCGTCGAATCCCATGAAACTTCTGTGTTTTTTGAAACCGATGGTGATCTTCCAACTGACCGATTGCGTCAGAAGGCCGCTTGCATTTGCCGAGATGCGTGTAAATTCGCCCCAGCGAGTCGGATAACCTTCCGGATGATATTTCCATCGATGGCTGTAACCCTTGCTTTCGCTGTTGGACACCTCGAACGGAACATCTAACCTGAATGAACCTGTCTGGATCCCGAACTTTCCGTTGATGCTGCGATACTTAGAGTAACCGAAAGGCAGATAGCTCGGCGTGTTTTCATCAGCAAAAGTAAATCCTGCGAACCACGAGTGTGCACGATAGCCAGCCCTGAGCTTGAGCGACAGATTTTCGGCAAAATTCAACTTCGGCGGTTCGTAGAGCGAATTGTCGAGGCTGTCCCTGTGCAAATCATAGGCATCCGGTGCAAAGGCATCCTTGCGCTGATAGGGGGAATTGAGCGAAAAACCATAGAGGTAGGGTGACTTGAGCGAAACTGCGAGGTTAATACCGCGCTTTGAGGGTTCCCATGTTGTAGCCGTAACGATTCCCGAGAGTGCGGCACCGTAGTTGGCTGAGAAGCTGCCAGCGAAGACGGCAAGCTGATTAAGTGCCCATGGGTCGAGTTCTGTGGCGCTTCCACCGCGCAGCGGGTCTGTAACCGGCATAGCATCAACATAGAAAACGACATCGTCCGAGCGGCCGCCACGCAGATGCCATTCGCCGCCGGCGTCCTGTGTAAATCCAGAAACGGCTTTGAGAATCGCTTCCGGCGCAATGTCTTTAAATGCGGATTTCTCACGGATGTCGAGACTGGTCTCCTTCCATGTGGCATATTTGTCGAAATCGGGGCTTTCGGCCCTGACGACAACCTCTTCCATCTCAATCGCCTGCGGCTTCAATGTGACTTCGACGAATGTGGTCTTGTCAGGCTCAACCTTGATGTTCTCGATTTTGACCGGATTGTAGCCAAGAAAATGGACTTCGAGGGTGTAGGTTCCGGTTGGGACATTGAGGATGAAGAACGAGCCGTCCTCGTCGGTGTAGCAGCCCGTTTTGAGTTGTGGGATCGAGACCGCAGCGGCCTCTATGGGTTCGCCATTTGGGTCGCGGACAACGCCCATGATTTTGCCAACGGAGGCCGCACTCAGATGTCCTACAATGAGGAAGGCGCCCACCCCAAACGAGATGAGCGCCCTGACCACCTTTACTTTATTTTTTGACATTCTGAAGTCCTTGGGATTTAACGAACAATTACGACCTTCTCTTTGAAGCCGTCAAGCCGCACAAAGTAGATGCCCGAACCGAGATTGACCCTCAGATTTGTCTCTTTGCCAAAGAATTCACGGTTGAGCATCTTGCGTCCGCTGATGTCGTAAAGTTCAAGTTTGTGAATGCCGTCCTGCAATCCTTTGACGCTGAGTAACCCGTTGCCAAGATATGCGACATGCGGTTTCGACGGGTTGATTCCACGATTTGCACCCTCATCGATGCCAACGAGATGAGTCCATGCCTTGATGCCATCGACCCGTGTCTCCGCCGCGCCGTGCATGACAAATGTGTAAACGCCGATGTATCCGACAGTTGTGCCTCCCGTGTTGTCGGTTATCGGGCAGCCCGGCAGGAGAATATCATCGAAATAGACCCAAACCTGATGGTCGCCGCTGTAAGCGACCTTGAGTTTGTGCCAACTGGAAGTCGAAGGAAGCGTGAAATCGCCATTTCCAGCAGTCCACCTGTGGATTATGGTTGGCATAAACGAACTCGGATCGTGATAGGCAAGCCTAATGAGGGAGTCCGTGTCGAAATCTGTTATCAGCGAGTAATATCCGCCAACGACTGGATCGATGAAAAATGCCAATCCGTTGTAAGGACCGCCTGAGACTGTGTCCACCATCGTGAAAATCCAAGCTTCGAGTGTCAGCGAATCGGAGAACACATAGTCCTCAGCGTAAGCGAGGCCGGATGGTGAGCCACCCGCTTGATAAACTATGCCGATCCATCCATCCCCTTCCGGGGTCGTGGGATCCTGAAAAACGACCATCGAATCATCGGGCGTCAAGCTTGTATCCTGTTGAGCGAAATACGAAACCCACGACAGAGTCTTATGACCGTCGGTAAATGATTCAACTAACACAGGTTCCTGTGCTACCAATGCAATTGCCAACACCAAAGCTATCATGATAACACCTCCTGATTTTTGGTGTTTTTGTGAATTTTCTATCTGGTCAAAATCGAAATGAGGCTTACGGCAAGAGAAAAGACGGCGACAATCATTCCGATGATCCATGTGGTGTGAGTCAAGCGCCTCTCAAGCGCTTCAAACCGTTTGTCCATCGCCTCAAACCGATCGTCCATTGCCTTGAATCTGTTGTTCATCTCGCGCTGCAATGCTTCAAACCGTTTGTCCATCGCCTCAAACCGATCGTCCATTGCCTTGAATCTGGCGTTCATTTCGCGCTGCAATGACTCAAACCGTTTGTCCATCGCCTCAAATCTGCTGTTCATCTCGCGCTGCAATGACTCAAACCGTTCATCCATCGCTTTGAACCTCTCGGATATGGCTTCAAACTTCATTTCCAAGAGGCTCAGCATCTTTTCGAGTATAAATCTCTGTGCGCGAAGCTCCTCTTCGAGATGTGTAAGACGCACGGCGAAATTGATATAATCGGAAATCCTCATCCGTTCAGCGCCAGCGGATCTTTCAATCTCATCTTTTTCTAATTTGACAGCCGCATCCTGCATTGTTTTCCTCCTCTTTTAAAAATCAAAGAACAATGGCCAAACGATAACATTTAATTTCATGTCAATCAAGTCATAACAGGGTCAAAATCCTCAAAAACGGAGTCGGCGATGGAAATTTTTCAGAAGTGGGACATCATTTGTCAAATTGGGCAAAACGGTGTCGTGAACTGCGGTGTCAAACAGACGAAGAGCCGCCCGGGACTCCAGCGGTGAGGGAGTCCCAAGATGGGCGGCCTGAAAAACTTTGAAAGCTCATTCCATCAGAGCTTTACCAGAAGCCAGACCGAAAGCTCGCCCGCTATGAGGTCGATCCCCGTGAAGTCGATATAGGGCGTCTTCGTTATGAACTTCGATGTTCTATCGGGGTAACTTGCTACTGCACTGGTATAGCGATAGCCCGTCTTAACCGTGAAGACCGAATTTAAGACCTGCAGAGCCATATCCTTGCCGAAAAGCTTGAAAGTGGCCTCGACCCCCCAGACACCTGTCAAACCGAGAGCGCCGTCAACGATGTAATTTTTTGTTGTTGAGGAATCTATCTCTTCTCTCGAGTAGTCAGCGGAGAAGTCCAAAAACGGAGTGAACCCACTAAGAAAGTTGAGTTGGACGCCCTTTGAGAATTCTTTGAGTGGCTCGACATCCATAAGCTCAACGCCAACGGAAAGTTCAAAATCCCCGGTTGTGCGCTTTCTCGTCGTCTTCTCCTCTCTCGAAGGCATTTGATAGATGTTCTCCTCGCTTGTCGGACTGTAATTGAAATCGAGGTTGACGAAGTAGCTCCGATAGAGGTCATCATGCAGTGTCCTCAATTTGAAGTAGGTTGGGACATCGAGCAGGTTCGTCACTCTGACGCCGAACATGGCGTCTTTCGGGATACCCCATGCAAGGAGTGTTACTAAGGCTATGGCGCTTAAATGCATCGCACAAACCTCCTTTTAAAAGTGGGCTTTCAAATTACTGATCAAACTGAGCAAATTTTTTGCGATTGTGTGTTTGGATGTCAAATCGATATGCAAAACACGCTTATCTCTATCGATGATAAAAACTTCGTTGGTCTCGGCGCCGAAACCGACGCCCGGTTTGCTCACATCGTTGACCACGATCAGGTCTGCTTTGGCGCGCATAAGTCTTTGATATGCATCCTCGACAAGTTCAGGCTCACTCAGGCCATAAACCGCGCGGAATGCTACAAGTAGTGTCTGAGGGCTGACTTCCTTGACCTTGTCGATGATTTTGGGTGTGGGCTTCAGTTCGATCTTCAGGATTTTTCGATCACTTGTGGAAATCTTTTGAGATGCAGGACTTACAGGTGTCCAATCGGCTGGCGCAGCAGCCGCAAACATCACATCGTATCTTCGGCTTTGAAGCTCAGCCATCACAGCGTCAAGCATCTGTTCGGTCGTTTTGACGCGGATGACACGCACATTCGGAGGCGGATTTACAGTCGTAACTCCCATAATCAGCGTAACTTCAGCGCCGCATCGTGCGGCCTCTTCGGCGATAGCGATCCCCATCTTGCCGCTGCTCGGATTGGTGATCACCCGAACCGGGTCGATGTGTTCCATTGTAGCCCCAGCGGTTACGAGAATTTTGAAACCCTTCAGGTCGGGAGACGGCCGCAGCGTTTCGATGACCGCTTTGACCACATCGCTGATTTCGGCGATCTTTGCCTTGCCCTCCTCAATTCTCGGAGCGACAAATTTGACCCCCAAAGACTTAAGCTTTTCGATATTTTCGATGAGGATTGGATGACGATACATCGACTCATGCATTGCGGGCACGATAAGGATCGGAATTTTTAGGCCGAAAGCCGCTGATACAACCGAAGTTACAGGTGTATCGTCGATGCCACAAGCGATTTTGCTGATGGTGTTTGCGGTTGCAGGTGCTATGAGGATTAAATCGGCCTCGTTCGCAAGTGCGACATGCTCGATTTTACCGGTCAGTTCGACCACCACTTCGTTGCCCGTAGCCCATTCCATGAGATAGGGATGCACAATCTTCTGAGCCATCGGAGACATCACGACGAAGACCTCAGCGCCGTGTCGCATCAGTTGCCTCGCAATTTCGGGCGCATAGACGGCGGCCACGCTCCCGGTTACACAGAGCACTATCCTCTTGTCCACCAGTTCGTTACCTTCAGTCCCGACGATGTCCTTCGATGGATGGACTTTCATGGCTTTGATGCTCCAAGAGATTTGATCACCTCTTGCAAATCGTTCAAAAATTTCTCGAGATGAGATTTTCGGACATGTGGCATTATGACAATTCGGATATGGCTGGGAAACAAAGCGATAGCCCAACCCTTTGCCCGAAGTTTTTGAGCAACTGCCTGAATTTCGACTCCCTCCGTTTTGATGCCGACGATGTTCATGACCGGTGGGACGACAATGTCGATGAAATCCAGCGATTTAACTTTTTCCACAAACCACAAAGTTAACTCCATGCAGCGCTTGACGATATCGCGATACCCCTTGCGTCCGAGATGATTCAGCATAGCCCATGTTGCGATCGCTGCAGCGCCCGAACGAGTGCCGACAAGCGTTGCCTGCGTGGTTTCGCCGCCCGCCATGTAGCTGACCCGCCAAGCCGTTGTCGAGTATATCTCCTTGTTTCGGAACAGGATGCCGCCGGCCGGGATCGGCACCAAGCCCATCTTGTGCGGATCGACCGTGATCGAGGACACACCTTCGAGCGAAAAATCGAACTTCGGTGCTTCGTAGCCGAGCTCTTTGAGGAACGGCAGCAAAAACCCGCCAAATGCCGCATCGACATGGAGATAGAGATCGTGTTCGACCGCGAGTTCTGAAAGTCGGTCGATGGGGTCAACAACCCCAAGTCCTGTCGTGCCAGCGATTCCGACGATCGCAAGTGTCCGACTGTTAATTGTGCGCTCTACATCCTCGATTGAGACACGAAATCTTGAATCGAGCGGCACTTTAACGAGTTTGAGGCCCAAAAGATCCGCGGCTTTGTCGAACGAGAAGTGTGCAGATTCCGGAACGATGACCTCATTGCGAAACTCATTCCCTCTCAGCCGTTTTGCTGTCCACAGGGCGAGGATATTGGCTTCGGTCCCGCCGGTTACGATGTGACCACATGCATTCGGATTGGACAGCAGTTCGCCGAGCATCGAAATCGTTTCTTTCTCAAGTTCAGCAGTTTGTGGGAAAAGCCCGGGGTCTCCAAGATTCTTTTCGATGTTCATCAAAAACACAAGTTGCGCAAACTCATGAGGATATGTGCACATTGAGCCGAGAATTCGACCGTCGGTGAACGACAGGTCGCCCTCAAGTCGCAATCGAAGTTCTTGGATGACCTCCTCTTTGGACAGCCCGATTTCACGCATGTGCTTTGACCTCAGTGGTATGTGTGAGCATCGTCGGGGAATACGCCTGACCTGACCTCGTCCACGAACTGCCTGACGGCGGCTTTGATAACCTGTGCCAACTTGGCATAGTGTTTCACAAATTTCGGTTTAAAACTTTCGTCCATGCCAAGTAAGTCGTTGATTACCAAGACCTGACCGTCGCAATAGCGGCCTGCACCGATGCCGATCGTCGGCGCATTGATCGATTCGGTGATCTTTTTGGCGAGCGATTCGGGAATGCATTCCAAGACGATGGCGAAGACTCCAAGTTTATCTAACTCAACGGCATCTTGCAAAATCCGCTCTGCTTCCTCACGCTTTTTGCCACGAACACGGTAGGTCTCGGCAGTTTGTGGCAACATTCCGACATGCCCCATAACAGGGATCTGGTTTCCGATTAAAGCTGAATCACTTTGGAATGAAGACCTTCGAGTTTCACGCCGTGCGCACCTGCTTCGATGAGCCTTTTGGCA
>QNDP01000017.1 GCA_003645975.1 Candidatus Hydrothermota bacterium
AGCAAGGATTCGCAAGCGTTTTGGAAACCTGTAACGAAATCTTTGGCAGTGTAACCCTGCGAAAAAAGTTCATCCACATGTAAGAGCGCACCTTGTGCATTTCGGTCTAAAAGCATCTGGAACAGTTCGAGGAAAAATTCGTCCTCGACGATTCCGAGCATCATGTTGACCTCGTGCGGCGTTATCCTGTTCTCGGAGAAGATGGCGAGCTGTTCCAGCAATGCGACTGCGTCCCTCAGACTGCCGTCGGCGTATTTTGCGATTGCCCTGAAAGCGGCTTCATCGGCTTCAATGCCTTCTAACCTCGAAATTTCGGCCAATCGGTTGACTATCTCTTCGATACTCAGAGGCCTGAAGTCGAACCTTTGTGTTCGTGAGATGACGGTTTCGGGCACCTTTCTCGGTTCGGTGGTGGCAAGGACAAAGACGACATGCTCTGGCGGTTCTTCAAGTGTCTTCAGCAGGGCGTTGAAGGCTTCTGTCGTCAGCATGTGCACTTCGTCTATGATGAAAACACGATAGCGTCCTTTGGTGGGCAGAAATCTGACCTGTTCCCTCAAGTTTCGTATCTCGTCTATGCCGCGGTTCGATGCGCCGTCTATCTCGATGACATCGAGGCTTCTGCCATCGTCTATCTCACGGCAGACCTCGCATTTGTTACAGGGGGTCGGCGTAGGACCGTGAACACAGTTAAGCCCCTTTGCCAGTATCCTTGCAGTCGTAGTTTTACCTACTCCCCTCGGCCCTGCAAACAAATAGGCATGTGAAATCTTGCCCTTACGAAGCGCATTCTGAAGGGTTTTGGTAACATGTCGTTGTCCAGTTACTTCCTCGAAGGTCTTTGGCCGATATTTAACCGGTAGGTTCATTGCGATGTCTATTATAGGGGGTCTAAAAAATGGATTCAGCTTGAAATCCTCGTCCATGTAATTCGTTTATAAGTTGCGTTATCATTTAGACACCATGAGCAGATACCATTTTGGTGCTAAGGTTGATCCACAAAAGCAAAAGATCAGGGAGCGTGTTTGGAATATGATGGAACGGCAAGGAATAGCCCGTTTTCCGGGCGCTTTTGGTAGAATTCCCAATTTTGTTGGTGCGGAAGATGCCGCAAGGAAGGCTTCTCAGATGGAAGTTTTTAGAAAAGCGAAGGTTATCAAATCCAATCCGGATTCACCTCAGAGAAAACTCCGTGAAATAGCCCTTTCTATGGGCAAGTTGGTTTATATGGCAGTTCCCCGCCTTCGCGAAAGAAAATGTTTTGTTGAGCTTAATCCTGTCGAAATCCCACAAAATCTCGTCCATGAAGCATCCACCATTAAGGGTGCGTTTAAATACGGTAAGTTGGTGAGTCCAAACGAGATGAGGAGGGTTGATTTGATAATTGCAGGCTCTGTGGCCGTGAATCTGCAAGGACAGAGAATAGGAAAAGGCGGTGGATTTTCCGATCTCGAGTTTGCGATAGGCCGGGAGTTCGGTTTGATAGACGAAGATACGCCAGTTTTAACTACGGTTCATGAGATTCAGATACTGGATTCTGAGGTTTTCCCATGGAAACCTCATGACATTCCGGTCGATTTTATAGTTACACCTTCAAGAGTCGTAGAGACTCGGACTGAATATCCGAAGCCAGAGGGAATTTATTGGGAACTTTTGACAAAACAGCAACTTGAGTTGATTCCAATTTTGAGAGATTTGAAGGAGGCGAGGCGATATGGGTAAGAATGACGAGAGGCGCAGGATCCTCATAGTTGAGGATGACGCCAACTTGATGCAGATACTTTCGGACATTTTTGTTCAAGCTGGGTTTGAAGTCGAAGTTGCAAGCAATGCATACGAAGCCATTGAGAAATTGGAAAAAGGCTTTGGTCCTGACATCGTTCTTTCCGACATTTTGATGCCCGAGATGGACGGTTTTGAACTTTTTAAGAAAGTTCGGACTATGCCGTATCCGTCATGCCAAAATGTGCCGTTTGTTTTCCTGACCGCTCTTTCCGATCAAGCCAACCGTTTAAGAGGACTGGGAATGGGGGCTGATGACTACATAACAAAACCTTTTGATCCACAGGAGTTGGTGATTAGGATCCAGAACATCCTCAGAAGACGAGAGGCCGTCAGGATGACACTTTCGGGTTCACTCCGAGAGGTGCCTCTGATCGATATTCTTCAATTACTTGAGACCCAAAGGAAGACAGGGGTTCTGCGCATCGATCGTCGGGACAAAGTGGCCGAAATATTTTTGAAAAATGGGCGCGTGGTGCATGTGAATGCAGGCGATCTCATTGGAAAGGAGGCACTTAAGGCTATTCTGCGATGGGACAGCGGCGAATTCGAGTTCGTCCCAAATGTCCAACCGCAGAATGAGACTATGGATGAAAACACCACAGAGTTGATATTGAACTGCATGAGTGAACTCGACGAGGAGAGGGCGTCCGAAGCAACTTCCAGTTTCTCCGAAAAGGAGCTCGAGGCAGCGCTGAGCATTTTGCGAGAAGCCGAAAAGCAGATTGATGTGGAAAGCCCCGTTGAAATCGGACACAACACATTCTGGATTGGCCAGCGTGAGAAGGAAAATGTTGAACTTCAAGTGAATGTCTATCTCAGAAGGTTTATCGGAGAGGGCAAAACGGTGAATCTGCTGATAGAATCCGGCCCGATTAAGGCCTTCGATTCCATTGCGAGCAAATGCGTTGAACTTATAGAGAGCATGTCGAATATCGATATGTGTGCGGTTACTCAACCGTTGCCGGATATGTGCTCTAACATCGTTCGGGTCGTCGAACTCAACGAAGACATCACGATCTTATCGACATTTGAGAACCTCCGTGCAATTTACAAGCTCGACATTCCAAGAGACCACTTCAAGCCCGTCGATTTTCTCAGGGATTACACGGTAAATCTGCCGACAGGTCATAAGTTGGTTTTCATTCCTATGAAATTCCTGCCGTTGAGAGGTTCGATAGGCATTTTTGATCCGGAAAATAAAATCCTCTTTTCCAGCTTCCTTATGAGTGGATTTGTAACTCCCGGGGACATCCAACTTTTTGCTACAGAAGCCGATTGGGACGGCATAAAAAAGTTTGCGAAGTTTTACTTCCCCACGAAGAAGGCATTGATTGAAGCGATAAATGCGGTTAATAGGGCGACACAGGGAGACATAGAACTCATTGCCCCTGCTTATGGAAAACTCGTGAGGGGTAGCTTAATCTCAGAATTTTGGAGTAGGTTGGCAGATGTAGATTTGCTATTTGAGAGTTGAAGGAACTATTTACGGCATGGGAGGGAGTTATGGAAAGGATTTTGATAGTTGAAGACGATATGACTTTGGTGGCTCTAATAAAAGCCATGCTGAAACAACATGCGAACCCTGAAAGGCAAGTCCTGTTAGCCCAAAATGTGAAGGAGGCAAAACACCTCATCGAATCCGAAAACTTCGATAAGGCCTTCATAGACGAAAGGTTACCTGACGGGTTTGGAACCGAAGTTGGAAGACTCCTCAAGGAAAGCCAGCCAAATTGTCAGGTTTGGATTTGCACAGCTTTCGATAGAATAACTTTGTCCCATGCAGAACAACAGTTGGGATTGAAGGTCATTTCCAAAGAAGAAAGTTTATCTCTGATCCTTAACCTCATAGCAAACCACTGAACGGGTTACGGTGGGAGTTATGAAGGTAAAAAAGTTGTCAAGCATCTCTACAAATTATGCGATTCCAGCCGTCATTTGCCTGATAATCTTCGCGGTTTTGATTCAGTTTATCCCGTTTAACGAGATAAATTTCATGTTTTTGAAAAGGTGGCCGTATAAATTCAGAGGTAGTGGCAAGACAAAGATCTTAGTCGTCGAGGTTCCAAGACCTAAATATGCTGAGGGCTTGTTCAAAACCTTTAAGTATTTTTGGCAAAGTGTTGTTACAAGTGAGACAGCAGCCGAACACAACATCCCAAAACATCCGCAAAAAGAGCCAGATTCTGAGAACGGTAAGTTTTTGATGGTTGTGTTTCCTTTGGAATATCTTTTTGAAGTAGAACCATTTATATCGAGCGACAGCATGGCTTTTGTTTCCGATAGGGATGTGCGGCTGTTTTTTCTATTTCCACAACCGTTCAATTTGAACGCATTTGGCAGTTCCGATAAGTTTAGCAAGATCAGCAGCGAAAGGCTGATAACATCGCACTACATTGTTTTCAGCGACAGCGGAGCGCGCGGTGTAAAAGCCACACATGTCCCTTCAATTAAGTGGAATAACGTCGATGTTATTGAACTTAGGAGTTTTCTTAAAAAACTATTCCACGAAAATTTTGGAAACGATTCCACTGTGATGACACTCATTGAGCCGCTCCCTTTCGACATCCTCATGATAAACGACTATCCAATTGATTCTGAGGTTGTTGGAAGATTAAAAACCGTCTGCGAGGCGATGGACACGGTTTTCATAATTTTTTACCCTGCCAATTACAAATTCTCCTCGTATTACGGGGTTTACATGTATAACCCCGATTCCGGAAAGATCGAATTTAACCCCACAGCACCCCTGTCTTATCTCATGGGATTTCATATCTGGACATGTTTTTCAGGGGTAACCCCACATGCCAAATGGAGATGGAACAGCGGATTAGGCGCATTGATTTTGGTCGCTGCCCTTGCCCTTTTGGCTTTTGTGATGTTCCGAACAGGCCCTCTAATGACTATGGGTAACTGGCTGTTGTTGTGTGTGTTCGGCGAATTGATCAACCTTTACTTGTTTCGCAAAGAGGCCGCTTTTATTCCGAATTTGGCCGAAATGCTTTTCACCTTGTTGATTTACATTCAACTTGTAGCAATTTTCAACACATGGGGATTCATAAAAAACATCGAGGAAACTGTGAGTTCAGTGGTGAGGAATATTCCCGTTTTCGCCAAAAAGACGGATTTTAAAAACTACTGCGGTGAATTGCTTCAGATGTTGGAAAATGTGAGGGGCATTGAACTGGAAGGAGAAGGAGGATGCTTCGAGACAGGCGTTGACAAAAGAGATTTGAGGGCCGTCGATCTAAGGCTATCGGGCAGGCGAAAAGTGAGGTTGTTTTTGCCCTGGGGCACCATCCTTTCGCCTGCAGAACGTGAGTTTATTAGACAGTTCATAAATTTGATGTCCGAAGAGAGCACCCTGATAAAGCGCAGGGGGAGTAAAGGGCTGATTGTTAATTACTTCCTTAAACTCGAAGAACTCGCCATCGCTTTGGACACCACTTTGAGCTATTCAGACATGTTGAGGGAAGTCCTTGAAGGCTTTCCAATGGGGGCTGCCATCATCGACCCCATAGGAAGATTGGTCTATACGAACAGCCATTTCAACCACTATCTCGGTATAGGAAAGAATGAAATTGCAAACAGAGTTACGGTTACAGAAGTCTTTAAAAACACGATTTTTGAAAGCATAATCGACGAGATCTCAGAATTTTTGGTCTCAAGCAACCCTGCAGAGAAGATGAACTTTTACAGAGAGGTGAGCGACCCGAAGACAAAGATGATCTTTGAGGTTTTGATCATTAGGTTTTTCAAAGATGGACAATATAAGGGAAATGGGCTGGTGATCTTTAACTTAACTCCGTTCAAAAAGGGGCGTAAGGCGTTTGAAATCATGTCCCAGCAATTTGAGCATGAGCTTAACACCATCCAAACAAGTATAGAATTTGCCCTCAAAATGCATGTCATGAATCGGCAGGACGAAGATGAATTCATAAAAATTGCCTTCGACTCGCTCGCAAGGATGAAAAATGCGGTTGTCAAACTGAAAGAACTCACGGTTGTCCGTGAAGAGGTTTCGCGTGAAGGACTGGAATTTGTTAAAGAACCCGTTTTCGTTCGAGATGTCATAAACTCCAAAGAGATCCAAGAAATTTTTCCGCCGAATGTCAGATTTATTGTAGAGGTATCTGAGGATGCTAAGTTCTTTGGAAATAAGAGGTTGTTTTTGATTGCTTTGAAAAATCTGCTCGAAAATGCAGTCAAGTATGGGGAGGGTAAGGTCAGAATCGGTGCTAAGCGGGAGGGCGACAAGGTCATAGTCGAAATCGAAGACAACGGTCCCGGAATTCCACCTGATAAACGGGCAGAGGTTTTTGAGCCTTTTAAACGAGTAGGGCTTGAAGGTGAAACCCATAATCCAAAACCCGGATTGGGACTTGGCCTTAGCATAGTGCGAGAAATAGTCGAGGAGATTTTGGGTGGCCAAATTTGGGTCACCGACAGCGAATCGCTTGGCGGGGCGAAATTCGTGATCGAGTTACCTGCCAAACCGCTATACGAGGTTTTTAAGCCGCTTAGAACCTCGTGAAAGGAACCTCACCGACTCTAAAAATTTGGCTAAAGAGGTCGGTTACAATGAAAGGATTGAGCATGGCTATACCGTTGGATGCAACATTGAAAACTTTGGATCTGGCGGACGAGGAGGTTAGGACGAAGGTCATAGAAAAATTTATAGATGAACATGGGCAGAGGTTGTTCAACCTGATCTATTGGAAGACAGGAAACTACGAGGATGCTAAGGATTTGACGGCTGAGGTCATCTTCAAGATTTACAAAGCGCTTCCGAAATTCAGAGGCGATGCGAACTTATACACATGGGCTTATCGGATTGCCATCAATCATGTCAACAGATTTCTCCTGAAAAGAAGCCTGCTGAAGTTTGTCTCTTTTGAGGATATGAAAAGAGAACCGGAATGTTTGGATGCTCGTCAGGACACGGATGACAGTGGATTGAGCGAGGCGGTTCGTCAGGCGGTTTCCAAGCTTCCGCAAAAATACCGTGATGTCGTGGTCTTGTTCTATTTCGAGAACTGCAAGTATGAGGAGATCGCCCAGATACTCGGCATCTCTGTCGGCACGGTCAAATCGCGATTGAATAGGGCAAGGTCCAAATTATCAAAACTTTTGGAGGGTGTGATAAAATGAAAAGGAAAGAGCTTAGCTGCAAAGAATTTGAAAAATTGATGTTCGATTATATTCGAGGAGACCTTGAACCTTCCGTTCGTGAAAGCGTTGAAGCTCATCTCAGTTCATGCCCTTCCTGCCGTCTGAAACTCGAAAAGGAGATGAGAATAGAGCGCTTGCTTTCCGATGGCTTTGAACAGAAAGCACCTTTACGGGAGATAAGAAACAGGGTGTTTGACAGGATAGAGGCTGAGAGGCGTCCGTTTGCCTTTGTCAAAAATGCGTGGAAACTTGCGCCTGCTGTAGCATTGGCTTTTTCCATCATAGCGTTTTTCCTCATGTTTGGCCGTTCTCAAGACATAGAAGCCGAAGAAATTGAGATAAAAACCGCGATAGTTGCACCGGCGGACAACGATGTGGTCTTGCCCGATGAGGTCGAGTTTGTCGTTGTTGCTCCGAAAGATAAGAGGTTCAGCGTGTCGCTTATAGTCGATGGCGAAGTTGTGCCGCTTGAGCAGAAAGCCGAAGGACTCATGATTTACAAACCAAAAGAGATGGAAGCAGGCTATCACTTGGTCGAGTTGATTGTGAGAGACAGCAAGACAGGCCTTGAAGTTGAGCGCGAATCGGTCTTCTACGTGTTCGGTGAGGAAGGAGTTTAAAAATGACATCTATTCTCTTACTCCTTTTCACGACGCTGCATGTCGTTGTAGAACCCAATCCTGTGTTCATAGAGAGATGGCAGTCGGCTACACTTACCGTTGAGGTCTTTGATGAGGATTGGCAGCCCGTTCAAAAAGTTAAAAAGTTGAAGTTTGAGGTTATGCCAAGTGATCTGGCTTCGGTCGAGGATTTTGAGGTCAAACCTAAAAGAGAGGGACTTGGTGTTGTGGCCGTTAGAGTTGAGGCTTATGGTGATAAAGGTATAGGTTATGCCTTCCTTTCTGTGGGAAAGATACCCCCGAGATCGAAAAGGCTTAAAGTCAAAATATTTCCGCAAAAGGGCAGAGTAGATCCACAAGAGGAGCTGCATTTTGAGCTTTCAGTCTTTGACGGAAGTGGCTCAGAGGTAGAGCCGTCTTCGGTCATCTGGCTGATGATACCTTCGTGGCTTGGCGAAATTGATACCAATGGTGTGTTTCATGCTGGGAACCTCAAAGGAGCTGGAAAGGTCTTCGCAATAGTCGAAGCCGATGGGAAAATAGGAATTGGCTCCGCCGGCATCCTCGTTGGGAGGCTCAGGGACATATCGATCAAAGTGAAATTGATCCCACAGTTTTCGAGGATCGATCCCGGAGACACTTTGGTTTTGCAATACAAGGTATTGGAAGGTCCCAGAGAGGGACTTAAGCTCGATTGGTGGGTGGACCCGACCTACATCGGGCACATGGAAGGAAACAAGTTTATTCCAAGAGTCAGGCGTGGGCGTGGCATAATCTATCTTCTTGTCCACACGGAAGATGGACAATTTGGATTTGCAAGGGCTGTTGTGGCTATTGGAAAACCTACCGCTCGCGAACGGCGTAAAGCATTAGGAAACTCCCCTCCACCGCATCGTCCACATCCACCATTTGACGGTGTCCCGCATAGGTGAGAAGCGTTCCTTAATAGTCGAAGTCGATCGAGAGGTAGTAGTAGGTTGGACCTATTGTTTTGAAAAAGTTGGCCTTTTTGGCGATGTCGAACCTCAAAGCGACCCCTGGAGCCAGATAAAGCCTGAAGCCATATCCCACTCCTGCCGCCAAATCTTCGAGTTCTATCCCTTCTTCCCCTTCACGGAATACGCGAAATCCCTCTTCATCCGACCATGCCCTTCCAAGATCAAAGAAAACAACTCCTCTTATGTTCGTAAGGTCAAACGGAATAGGAAACCTGACACTCAGCCTGTCAATGAAAGGCACTCTCAACTCGGAGTTCAACAACACAAGGTTATTTCCATTAAAAGCGAATGGAGGATAACCCCTTATTGTGGAATAACCTCCTGCCCAAAAGCTCGGCCTCCACTTACCCCATGAGCGTGCACCGATTAGACGCCAAGCCCATGTGCTCCTTTTACCTGTTCGCCAATACCATCTGTAATCCAAAATCAGCAAGTTATAGTCAAAATCCGAACCAAAACTCCTTTCGAACTCGATTGCCCCCCTGTCCCCTGCCATCGGTCCCCAAACGGTGTAAAGTGCTCGGTCAATTACAAAGTTCGTGTTGACCCTGATGGAGAAGTAGTCTTTCACTTCGAGGATAAATATGTTGAGGTCAGGCAGATATGTGTAGGTGTATCTGCGCGGATACTCAAGATAGGTTGTGAGTTCCATCCGTTTGAACTTGTCGAACGGATACACCATCTGAAAGCCGAGCCCAGTGTGCCTTTCGTAAATCAGCGTTTGGTAGTCCTGATAGTATTGATCCCAATAGCTGTATCCTGCTATTGCCCAATCCATTCGGCCTTCCAAAGAGCTGTAACTGACAAAAAGGTTGGTGTTGTCTGAAAATCTGTCGGTTGCGAGGACAAACCTGCTGTTTCCCAACTCATCGGACAACCCAACCACCATCCAACCGGAAAGTCCATAGTTGGACTCATAGGCCATTGTGCCCTGAATCCAATCAAGTGTGAAATGTTTTCGATATGCAGATTCCTCTGCCAACTTTTCCAGAAACTCGACGGTGTCCGAAGGCACCTCTTCAAGCTCCACTTCCTGCCAATCCTTTTTGAAGTCCGAAATGATCATGCAGCTCCACTTTCCGCCCCACATGAGCGAGATAGCAAGTTGCTCATTTGTTGTGTCGGTTGAGATAAGGCGGACTTCTGTCGGAAAATTCGTTACCAAAAAGACTTTTTGACTGTTAAGCTCAAATGCAAGCACATTTTTGCTGTTGTTAAACCATGTGGTGAATAAGATGGTGGAATCATCGATCTGCCATAGATATTCGATCTCGCCAAAGTAAGGACTAATCCGCCGAACTGCTGAATCCTCAAAAGAGTAAGCAAAGATGCCATAGCTTCCGAACACAAAGATGTCGTCTTCATCGACATCCGGCTGCCTATCTGAGGCGAACAGTAAAGTTCTTCCATCGACACTGAAGTGTGGAGCACGGTCATCCCATCGATCGTTCGTTATCCTCTTAAGTTCCCGCTTTTCAATGTCATAGACAAAGATGTCCGATTGACCGTGTGTGATGCCAGTAAAAGCGACAAGTTTTCCGTCGGGTGAGAAGGTCGGCTCATAGATGGCTTCAATTCCGGGATCAACTAAAACTTTCGATTTGCCCGTGGAGATGTCCACGATGTAGATTACATCCACATCCCCCTTGCTGGCTGGAAAAATCAGCGATTTGCCGTCGGGTGAGAAAGCGAACCCCGGCCTGACGAGATGGAGGTTTTCAAAGGATGGACTTCTTTCGCCCGAAACCAATTTCTTTTCTATGTGGCCATCGAAAGCCGATACGAGATAAATGTTCGTGAATCCACTACGGTCTGATAGAAGTGCAATGTATCCGCCGTCAGGTGAGATAACCCCAAAATTTAGGAATCCCTGATCGGATGAAATCCGCCTTGCATTGGTAGGAAATTCAAATATCTGGATATCTTTGAAGAACTTGCGTTTAAGATAAATCATGAACTCCTCGTTAACTTCAGACGCAGTTTTGCCAAGCGTCCTTTTGAAAGCAGAACTCACATTTGTGCTGAGTTTCATGTTGTGAATGAACTCTCTCACCTTTTCGGTTCCATATTGCTCCTCGATGAAGCAGAAGATGGCCTGCCCTTCTTTGTAAACTATGTAGCCTCCATAATTCTCAAGATCTTGGACTGGAACAACTTTTTCGTTGAACAGGAGGTCGCGCATGTAAGCCACGGCATCGGAACTCCATCCACCCCATGAGAGATATTCGGCCATCCCTTCCATGAACCACAGTGGCACAGTGATCGTGGCTATCGGGACACCGTGATATTTTGTGCCTTTGAGAAAAATGTTGAATTGAAAGACATGGACAAGTTCGTGTCTAAGGACATGTTTGAAATCGCTCCAAGACCCGTTGAATGGAACGACGACACGATTTTTGAACAGTTCTGTGAACCCACCGGTGAATTCGTCGATTATTTCGAGGGTTACATTGGTTTGTTTGAATGCGTTTGGTGAACTGTAAATCAAGACGGGGATTTTTTCGGAAAAATTGTTGACACCGAGTAAGGCGCAATATTCGTCAAAAGCTTCCTCTAAAACAGCAGATGCGAACGGCAGAACATCTTGGATTTCGGGATAGTAAAAGATTCTAAAATGTTCAGTTTCTGTGAGTTTCCAGTCAAAATCTCGGTATTGAACCTTATTTTTACCAAAAGTGTAGGCATGGACAAAAGAAAAAGGAAAGGAAAGAAGTGAAAAAAGGACAAAGAATTTAAAAAGCTTTTTCATGTTCAAAAAATTCAATCGTAGAAGACAGCGTCAGGGATTATGAATTTTTCAGGGTTTTGTGGACGCCCATGCACCCGCACCTCATAGTGGAGATGAGGGCCGGTAGAGCGTCCAGTATTGCCCATTAGTGCTATCTTTTGGCCTCTATGAACCTTTTGACCAA
>QNDP01000018.1 GCA_003645975.1 Candidatus Hydrothermota bacterium
GGACATCAGACCACCCAGATGATTGAACACAAACAACTTGTTTTGGGACACAATTGCCACTTCGAGATAGCCGTCGTCATCGATGTCGCCGAGCGCAAGTCCTCCTTCGGGTTCTCCATCAAGCTTTACGCTCCACTTCGCTGTGCCGTCGGGCTTCACGACTGCGAGCGTTCCGTCGTTACGCACGATGACTATGTCGTCCTCACCGTCCGCATCGAGGTCGCCGATCACCGGCGGAATGCGCGATTCCAGAACGAGAGGTTCAAAGAGTGTGTCCTGAACCTCGAATGTGGCGCCGTCGATCTTCAATAGTCGGCCGTCGGTCGAAAGCAGCCAGATGGTTCCGTCTTTGACCGCAGGTGGCGTTCTGACCGGCGTTCCGACAAAAATCGAGTTGAGGATTTCACCGTTCCGATCGATGAGATGCAGCTCCTCGTTGTCCGAGCCGATGAGGATTTTGTCGCCGAATGCAACCGGCGGGCAGACCGAGCCATCGGGAAGGTCAATCGGGGGATTCCACAGATCCGCCATTGTCGTCGGATCTACAGCGAAGAGTTTGCCGTAATCCGTTGAAAAAACAAGCTTTAGGCTTGCCGTATCATCTCCGAAGTTTGTCAAGGCTATTCCATATGTGAACCCCTCGTCCTTCAATGTCCGAGAGGCAATCGGAAGGCCTGTTTGATCCAGAAGGAAAATCCTGATTTCATTCCAATGGTCTAAGGTGTCGATTTCTCCTGTGTGCCAATCCTCGAAAGTGGAATCGACCGTAAGGTTCGCCACAGCGACGATGAAATCGCCATCCGGTTTCAAAAAAGTCGATTTCACATCCAACTCCAGCCTTGTGAAACCGATGTATGGCGTCGAATCTCTGAGAACAACTTCAGGAATAAGCCTTCTTGGAAAGCCGTCCTGAGTGAACGAACGCACAAGCTTGAAGCTCATGGCCGAATCCGGTGCCGAGATATCGAAAATGCGGATGTGTGTGAAACTTCCGTTGTTATCACGGCTTGACGGCCTTGTGTAGTCGGAAAATTCGGTGTTATTACCCTCAAAATAGGGGTCATAGGGGCATCCGAACCATGTATAGGGGTAAGGCCTCATGTCAGTCCAATGTTCAAGGTCTTGGACGCCGTCGGCCTCCTCCAAATCGACCGCCATAGGGTCGCCGACCTCGAGTTCGTTGTAAGCATATCTGTCCCAAACCAGATCCTCATCGATGTGCCAGATAAGAAGTCCCTTTCCGGGCAGCAGGAAGTCATTTTCGCCGAAGAACGAGACGAAGACGCCGTCGCGCCAAAGCCCCTTCACCCATCCATCGCCATCGACATCGTCAAGTTTGTATTCCACGAGGAAATATTCGTGGCTGTTTATCGGTATTTTGTAAATTCTGGGCAATGCATGTGGATTGGTGAGGAATCGGCCGAGCGAATCGGTCAACACAGCCGACGGCCAGACGGTGAAGGAGTCAACAGAGTTTGACGGCGTAACCGTTTGGAACACATTGCCATAGAATATTCCGCCGTCTCCCCATATCAAACGAACTATGTAATCGATCCACCATCTTTCAAATGCGTTTGGCAGGGGAGCGATCAAACCCTCTGGTATTGTGTCGGTTTCACCTTTGTAACCGAGATAGCCGCCTGACGCCATGATGCCCCAAGCACCGATGCCTATGCGCTCAGGCGGCCATGAGACATCATACAAATCTGGCGCTGCGAAAAAGTTGTGCATAGATTCGTGGACAAGCGTTGCATGAAGTTTTACCTCGACGCCGTCTTGGGACATGGTCTCGGACATAACGGCGGCATCATACACGGTGTCAGCACCTTCGTTCAGCACAACGAACGGCTTTCCAAAGGCATATTGAAGCACTCCCGGTGGCACATAGACCGCCGGGAGATCGAAAGGTGTGTCCCCCATGTCGGTCTGCCATGCACTTCCTGCGTGGAAGATCACATAGCGGTCAAGCACACCTTCTTCCGCATCGACCATTCCGTTGTTGTCCAGATCGTCGAAATCGATGTTCAAAAGGGTGTCGCGGTCTGCGGCCTTCAGTGCGTCCCGGATGATCGCCGCAAGTCCGTAAATCCAATTTGCGGTGTCCCCGTAATACACCATCGGATGCGGGAGCTGATATGCAGTAGATTCGCCTTCGGGCACCACCACGAATTCGATCTTGACCTTTCCATAAGTTGCGTTGCGATAGTAATCTGCGACATATTCCAGCAGATGTTCGAAATAGGTCTTCGTGTGCGGAGGGTCATAAAGTGGGTTGAACACCGTGTCCCCGTCATCTGTTATTCTCAGAATCGGATCTCGACCGTTGTCCTCAAGGATGAACTTCCCTCGTCCCGTCGTGCGCGGATCGTCAGGGTCTTCGTAAGGAAATTCGACCCGAATTGCCAAGACTCTGACGACGAGCGTATCTCCCTGCTTCGCGCTTCTGAGTCCGTTAAGGAACTGCGGGACAGTGAAAAGTGGCGGGTTCTGGCGCCAGTATGGTCTGAGTCTCTCCCTCAAAATCCTCTCTCGGTTGATCACATGTTTTCCCCATGTGGAATCCAGGGTGAAGACGGCGTCGTGGCCTTTGGGAAGCAGTCCAACCGATGCCTCCACAGAAGAATCCATCAAAATCAGCAGGGCGAATATGTAAAGCACTGATTTCCAAGCTGTTCGCATATCTCAAACCTCCAAAGTGAATTGTGAAAGTTTAAGGTCAAAGGCCGAAAAGAGAAACCAAAAATTCAAAACATCTCCAATTTTACGAAAGCCGAAAGAGTTAAGTGCTTGAGATGCAAAAGATTGCTTCGTTGTAAAGGTCAACTTATCTTAATCTGTCAGAACACTATGACTCGGAGATAGTTAGCGGCCTTCCCGTCCGAAATCCTTATGAAAAACACACCGTTGTGCGGAAGTTCTATCTCAAATTTTGGCGGAGACGCAGTTGTGGAGAGGAGTCTTTGTCCATTTGACTCAAAGATTTCTACTTTCGAGGACGAACGGATAGGAATTCCCAACTGTCGAGTTGCAACGATCGTTCTGAAGTTCAAGGGGACAGTTTCGATCGGCCGTCCACCGTCATCTTCTGCAACATTTTCAGGATGTATTGGAACCCAAGTTGCTCCTCCGTCGGTAGTTATGAGCACGACATTCGAGTCTCCGACGACGACTCCATGCAGGTTGTCGCTGAATTCGACATCGAAAAGCGTGGTTGTTACACCTGAATTTTGGAGTTCCCATGTGGCACCGCCGTCGGTGGTATGGAGTATCGTTCCAAGTTCACCAACCGCCCAGCCTTCGTTTTGATCGACGAAATAGACAGCCCTCAATGTGTGTCCGAGTTGGGGTGTGCAATCGTCCCAAACAGCTCCATGCGTATCTGTGCAGTAAATTTTAGGTTCATAGGGCAGTGTGTCGGTGCCTCCGACAAGCCATCCGTTATCGTAATCGACGAAAAAGACATCAAAATAATCGTAAACCGAATCCTGAATGATGATCTGCCAAGAGGTTCCGCCGTCCATCGTGTAAATCAGGAAACCCTGCCCGCCGCGGTTGATGGGGTCGCCTGCCGCATAGAAGGCTTCCAGCGAATCGAACGGAGCTACACCGTAAAGTTCTGTGGCATAAGGTATTGTCGGACCGGCAGTCCAGCCATTCGGCGGTGGGTTGCCGCCGCTCGATGTCCTTGCGTATATCGCATCGCCACATGCCGCCCAGCCGACCATGCTGTTCAGGAACTTAGCACGGGTCACGAATTTCGAGACACCATAGACCTGTTGAGTCCAAGTCAGACCACCGTCATCGGTTCTGTAAATGTAGCCTTCCATGCCGACCACCCATCCGGTGTATCTATCGACGAATTCGACATCAAAAAGTGGCACATAGAAACCCGTGTGGATGGTGAACCCGCGCTCCTCCCAAGTCTCTCCGAAGTCGGGTGAGTAATAGACATTGCTTCGAGAGGTGTCTTTGGCAACGACCCAGATGTGGGATCCGCGGACCGAGACGCCGTGAAAGTTCTTGTAGGGCTGTGCATTGAGTGCCTGTGCGGACATCAAAATCGCCGTCCAAATCACAAAATTTCGCATAATTCCACCTCCTCAAATGTGGGACATCCAAGTTTTGGTTTTGGGATTCTATTCCACAATCACACCGTGTCGCAAGGGTCAGCGGACAAGTGATATGAGTTTGAGTGTAACGATCTCGCTCTCCCTTAGCGCTCCGACGATGAAAACCCCTCGATGTGGTGGCCGCCGTCTCAGTGTCCGACTCTTAAAGCGTGCCAAACATCTGCCTGAGACATCGTAAATTTCAAAAACATTCGCATTCCGGAACGAGCAGGTCGAACTGCTCACCGGATCGCAATCTCAACGTCAGAGGGCGATGGGGACACAAATGTCCGCCGTCAAGCCCTGTCGGTGGGTTGTATAGCGAATCGGCGACCCATCGGACTGCCCGCCATCGATGGGGCATAGTCCGAGCGTGTGGCATAGGCAATTTGAATTCAAGGGTATCAGACGACGGATCTTCACTCTTCCGTTGCCGATACACAATCGAGCCCATCGTATAAGCTATGTCGAGGTCGCAATGGTAACGGAGTGAATCCCATAGAGCCACAAGTTCAGGCGTCGTATAGCCTTGACAGTAGCTCATCCGTTGGCTGTTCCAATAAAGCTCGTCCGTGCAGCGGTAATCCTTTGGATGAAGGATTTTTTTCTCATGAGTTTGATCTCGGTCAGGCTGCTTCGCCTTGTAATTCTCCATGAATCGCAATATCTTAGAAATCCACAAGAGACCTTGACAAAACATGAGGAGGTCAAGCTTACATGGCTGAAGCGGCTGTCAAGAATGAAAGGGCGAGAAGGACGCCCGATGAAGATGTGAAAGGGATCGAGGATGTTTGGAGCGGCGGTCCAAAAAGCGAAGATTACATCAAAATCCTCGCGAAATTGACAAAGCTCGAGGAGGAGCTGAGTGCGCAGAGGACGATCCTCCAGAATCTGCTCGAACTGAATCAGGTGCAGTTTCGGGCGATGGAAAAGAGGTTTGATTCACTCCAACGGGAGATAGAGATGGGATTTCAGGCTGTCTTCGAGCGGTTCAAGGCGATGGATGAACGGTTCAAGGCGATAGATGAACGATTCAAGGCGATGGACGAGCGGTTCGAGGCACTTCAAAGGGAGATGGACAAGCGATTTGAAGCCATGCAACGAGAGATGGACGCAAGGTTCAACGCCGTCTTCGACAGGTTTAAAGCGATAGACGAACGGTTCGATGCCGTCTTCGAGCGATTCAAGGCAATAGACGAACGGTTCGATGCCGTCTTCGACAGGTTTAAGGCGATAGACGAACGCTTTGAGGCACTCGATCGGCGCCTCACACAGATAACTTGGATCGTCGGAATTCTCGTTGCCGCTTTCTCCGTCGCCGTCAGCATCATTTCAATCATGATTCCATGAGGAGGTCAAAAATTGTTCAGTTGGATTGACTTCTTTGGACAGGCATTGCTCTGGCTGCCTGCGATGCTATTTGCATTGACAATTCACGAATTTTCACACGGATATGTGGCCTATCTTTGTGGCGATATGACCGCAGCTTACCACGGCCGCCTGACTTTCAATCCCCTCAAGCACATCGACCCCATAGGATTTATCGCTTTGATAGTTCTCCATATCGGTTGGGCGAAGCCGGTGCCGGTGAATCCTCATGCACTCCGCAATCCAAGACGGGATGCGTTGCTCGTCGCATTGGCAGGTCCTGCCTCAAACATAGCGACTGCAATAGTCAGTGCGTTCCTGCTTAAGTTATTCTTGGCTATGGGGATGCCGAGCATTGTGCTCCAGATGATCGTTGGTTTCGTTTACATCAATGTAGCACTGGGCATTTTCAATCTGATACCACTACCTCCACTTGATGGTTGGCGCATCGTCGAATACTTCTGGCGAAATCATCCACCGGCCGAGCGGCTCTTTCCTTTGACATTGGCGATTCTCCTGATAGTCATGAACTTCGTGCCATGGGTAATCATGGGGCCGATCCGTTTGGCATACAAGTTAATTTTGCACATCTTTGGAATTTGGTAACTTAGAACAGGGGTGAAGATGATGAAGCAAAAATTTCTGTTGGGTTTGGCATTTTTGACCGGTTCGCTTTTTGGTGCGACCGATGTGCATCACTACACCGACATCGGCAACATTGCCCTAACCGTGAGCAACTACGGGATGCTTGGCAACGGATTCCGTGTGTATGTGGGCGGAGAGCCGCTCCCTTCAGGTGAATACCCTCGCGGTTCGGGAACTGAACATCTCTACCGTGCAGGACTTTGGGTCGGTGCGATTACAGCGATGGGCGACACACTCGTTACGACCGGCGTTGTGGACGCCACCGGTGCACAGGCAGGTTATGAGGGATTTGAATTTTACCCAACACCAGACCCCGGCGATACCGTCATCGAACGGTCAAAGCTGTTGACCTCAAGGTATTACGATCCGCAAGCGGTCTCAGAACAGGACTTCCTTGCAGAATACTACGACTATTTGAACACAACTGTGCCGCATCACACTCCGCTCGGTCTCAAGGTCAAACAGAGAAGTTACGCTTGGAGCTACCCTTATGCAGATGATTTTGTGATTATCAGTTTCACTATCATCAACGAACGCAGCGACATGACCGACCTTTTCGATGTGTATATCGGGCTTTACGCCGAGCTCGTCTCAGGAAACCGTGAATTTTGGGGAAGCGACTTCAACACAACCGAATTCTTTCAGCACAAACGACTTTACTACGATGACACCTTGAGGATGGTCTATGAGCACAACGACGGCACAGACACACTTGCCCGTTCAATCGCGGGTTTCAAAATTCTCGGATTGGAGGTCAACGGCGAACCAGTTGACTTAGACACGATGACCATCTCATTTAACTGGTGGGGTTGGATGGAGATGGGCGGAAGTGTCCATGACACAATCCGTTATAACTTGATGTCGAACGGTGAGCGCGACCCCAATGTCGATGAAGCATACATCAGGGAACACAGCGGCTTCTATCCCGATCCCATCCCTTTGATCTCCATCGGACCGATTCCACACCTTGCCTATGGCGACTCGATAACTTTCGTTGTGGCGTTTGTCGGTGGTGAGATGCGCACGGTCGGCGGGTTTGCGGATGTCGCCCACCTCTTCACGAACGCATCGTGGGCACAGCGCGCTTATGACGCACATTACATCCTACCAGAACCACCGCCTTCACCGAGACTCGTTGTCATTCCGGGCGATCGTCAGGTTACGCTTTACTGGGACAACCATCCCGAATCCGTGCCCGATCCGAACACAGGTCAGATCGATTTTGAAGGCTACCGTGTTTATCGCCGAGAATTTGACGACACTTCGTGGACCATGATCGCACAGTTCGACATCGTCGATTCCATAGGGTTTAATGTCGGGCTTCCGAGCACGGAGGACACGGGCGAATATGCCGGCTGGTATAAGTTCGTCGATACCAACCTAAAGAACGGTTTTACATACACTTACGCCGTAACATCTTATGACAGGGGCGACCCGCAACTTGAGCTTGAAAGCCTCGAAAGTTCGCAAAGGGTAAACGAGACCACCGTCGTGCCGGGCACTCCGCCAAACACAGGGCTGATCTGTTGGGTTCGAGTTCATCCTAACGGCTATAGGGAAAGAATCTGTAAGATGCAGCCTTTATCTCAAGTCCGAGTTTATCCGAATCCCTACAAATTGGGTTCCGTGTGGGATAAACCCGGCGCTTTTGGACGCGTCATAAGGTTCTACAATCTGCCAAAGCGTTGCAGAATCTACATTTACAATCTTGCAGGCGATCTGGTCAAAACGATAGAGCACGATGACCCTCTCACAGGCGAGGCAACTTGGAACTTGATAACCGACAAGGATCAGGAGATAGCAACCGGGCTTTACATCTTCGTGGTCAAAGATTTGGACACGGGCAAAATTCAAAGAGGAAGATTTTTGGTCATAAAGTGAGAGGTGTTGCCATGACGAGGGCAAAAACCATTGCGATTTTGGCCGTTTTGGTGATCTCAATTCTTGCGGGCTGTGTCAGAGCGCCCGAACCCGTTCCAGTTGAGAACCTTCCGCCCGAAACCTACCTCTTCATAAATCCTGTGAATGACACAACTGACACTGTCGGAGGAAAACAGGTTATGCGGTGGTGGGGTAATGACCCGGACGGTGAGGTCGTGGGCTACTACATCGCTGTTGATGACACATCGGAATGGATTTGGACCACATCGACTGAGACGACGATCATTTTCCGTTCGGAAAGCACAGCGGTGATTCACCGTTTCTTTGCGAAAGCTGTTGACAACGAGGGTGCTCAAGATCCAACTCCTGCATTCGTTGTTATCCCAACCGTCAGCACGCCCCCAACCATCGAATTTGTCTATGGGACGCAACCACCTGACACAACTTTTCCGATAGCGACTTTCTATTGGGAGGCACATGATGACGACGGCGATGAGACCATCACGGGCTATCTTTGGCGTCTGGACACCGATCCAGAGGGCGAATGGCACTTCATTCCAGCGGAAACATCCTTCGTTACGATTCGGAACATAGAGCCTGGCGAGCGGACATTTGTCGTGAAAGCCATCGACGAGACCGGTGTTATCTCAACGGATTCAGCATGTTACACTTGGTATGTGAAGCCGGCTCAAGGCCATTTGCTCGTTGTGGATGATTCCGATGAGCCTGCTGATGACCGCTTTTACCTCGACATAATCGAACAAATGGGCGTCGAATATTCGATCTGGAAACTTGATGTGCGTGTGCCTTATTCGCCCTATGACATCGACGGGGTGATCAATGAGATGGGTTTTGATGTGATCGTCTGGTTTACAGGCACTGAATTCTCACGATTTTGGAATGAGCACTCAGGTTATTCACTGGTTCAATCACTCGAAAGATTTTTGGACAACGGACACAAACTGCTCTTGATAAGCGAGGCCACCGCCATGACGGTCGGCGATACCATCGAAGAGTTGGACGCATTGTTGCGGTTGCTCCATGTGGACACCCTGACGCTCAGGGAAGCACCGTTCTTACTTCCGACGCAAAGTGTCTATTCCGTCAATCCGAACTATCCGGATTCGCTTTCCGTATCGGAATTGCTCCGAAGATTTGAGGGATTTGAGCCTGACAGTCTTGCAGAGGCCATCTATCGATTACCTGATAACTTCGAGGGGCAGCCGGCGGTCGGACTGCGCTATCCTGCGAATTCCGAAAATGCGCAATTGGTCTTCTTTTCGGTAGCCTTAAGAAAACTTAATCGAAACAACCAGATCGCAACGGTTTTCAACTACATCCTGTTCAACGAATTTGGGCTTGGCCGATAGAACCCTTTCACAACGGACCTGTCCACATCGATCTTGGAGGTGTTGTCATGTTGATTAAAAAAGTGGATTTATGCGAAGAATTTATCGCAGGCGATGGTTCGCTTCTCCGTGAGGTTTTGCATCCCAAAAATGATAAAATAGCACTCCCCTTCAGTCTCGCCTATGCCAGAGTGAAGCCAAAAGAGGCTACGATTCCACACAGGCTTAAAACAAGTTTTGAAGTGTATTTCATCTTGCAGGGTAAGGGAGTTATGCATGTGAACGAGGAGTCGGAAAATGTCTCAAAAGGTGATGCTGTGGTCATTCCACCGAACTCAATTCAGTGGATCGAAAACTCAGGCGCGGAAGAGCTTGTGTTCATCTGCGTTGTAAGTCCTCCATGGAGTGAAAACGACGAGGAGATACTTAAAAATCGTAATCAAGGGGTTACAAATTGAATAGCAGCGGATCTCAATCCCTCCAAAATTTTTAGAACAACTTTGTCGAAGCCGCTAAGATGGCCGCTGTATTGATAAAGCGCATCATCAGCTCCGCACTTTTAGCGGTGAATTTGACGCTTCGTCCTCCTGTCCTTTCGACAAATGGCATTTGAGCGACTATGTCGGCCTTCAGAGAGTCGAGGAAGATCAGTTCGATCTCGTAAGGACGGGGCATCTTAAAGACCGGTATCTGGGGCGCACGCTGAACGACTTTTTTGGCGGTTTCTTTGATTTTTGAGCGGACTTCTTCAGGATGGTAAAGCAATCCGCTGAATTTCGAGAACCCTTCCTTAGTGATCACGAACTCCACGAACTCGGGGAATCTGGGCTTTGAAAATTTGTAAAGTGCATGGTCTCCAGTGATAAGTCCGACAGGGACACCTTTCTCACCGGCATAAAGAGCGTTTATCTCCGTCTCTCCCACTACTTCACCGTTAATCTTCACAGCAAAAAAGGATGACGAGGAGTAAGTGTGGTCCATCAAACCGTTTATGTAGCCAGCAGGTGCGTGGTAGCCTATGAAGAAGGCGATGTCAAAGCTTTCATCGAGGCCGGCCATCATGTAATAGGGACGAGGAAACCCTTTGATCAACTTGGTGCCAACAGGCAGTTTTGAAATGTCTATGTTCATCCCCAAGGCATGGGAATCGGCCACAAAGACCTCGTCAGCTCCACCCTCGAAGGCGCCTTCGATGGCAGCAATTAAGTCAGCCGTCATTTCTCGAGAGACTTTCTCTTGGGGCTCCTTCCAATTGACAAGCCCACTAATGCCTTCCATATCAACCGAAATGAAAACTTTCATATTGCCAAGTATAAGGGCGAGTTGAATATGAATTCAATTAAGCGGGGCTATTAGCAATTTGGTTTGTGATTGAAATTTTCAGGCACTGGGAGGATTATAAGATTGTGATACATTTGGGGTCAGACGGAGAGCCCCGAGTAAGACAGCAAAGACCAATAGGTGGGTGGCAATGGGGCGAACTGGGGATAAATGTGAAAAGAGAGCGCGAAAAAGGTAGAGGATGTATCTCATTGATACTCTGCCATCTATAATAGCCGCCACAAACTAACTAATAGCTTGCAAAAATATGTGGAAAAATAACTGACTCAAAGTGTAAAAGCCGTGAATTCCGGCCCAATTTCGATTTTATTAACTTGTTGACTAAAAATTTGTTGAATTTGATTATGAC
>QNDP01000019.1 GCA_003645975.1 Candidatus Hydrothermota bacterium
AAAGCGGCAGAGACTTACATTGCCAAACTGCTCAGGCAGGGCTATCGGGTCGCCATTTGTGAACAGATAGGGGAACCGGGTAAAGGCCTGATGCATCGTGAAGTGGTCGAAGTTATCACACCGGGCACGGTTTTCTCACCAAGCCTGCTGGATGACAAAAAATTCAACTACATTGCCGCTTATCTCCCGGATGAGCACATGCGTTCGGCCGGCGTTGCAGTTGCTGAACTCACAACCGGAGATTTCTTTGTGTTTGAGGCAGATGCAGAGCAGGCGGTCGAGGAGCTGCGAAAACTCAATGTCGCTGAACTTCTTGTCCCGGAGGACATCGAAATCGAAGGAAATTGGGCTTTAACCCCTCGAAATCCGATAGATTTTTCGCCGACAGATGCTGAGGATGAGCTCAAACGATTTTTCGGAGTAAGCACACTTGAGGGCTTCGGCATTCGAGATATAGATTTGGCTGTTAGAGCTGCTCGTGGACTCATCGCTTACATCAAGGACAAAAAGCCGGGAATGGTCGAGCACATCCGTCGAATTCGCGTCCGAAGGCTTTCTGAATTCATGTATCTGGATGCCAGAACGATAGCCAATTTGGAGCTTCTGGAACCGATTCGAGTTGGTGAAGGCATGTCTTTGCTCAAAGTCCTTGATTACACCCGCACACCGATGGGCGGCAGAAGGCTGCGAGAAGCACTGGTTGCCCCATTTGCAGTCAAAAAGTTGATCCTTGAAAGGCAAAGTCGAGTGAACGCCTTCTTTGAAAATCCGCAGCTCATGAAGAAGACAGCGGAAATTCTCAAAGATTTTTATGACATCGAGCGTGCGGCCGCACGGATCTCTGCTGGACGGCTTAACCCACGAGAACTGCTCAGAATCGGACAGTCGATAATGCTCATCCCGAAATTGAAGAAATTGCTTGCAGAGGACGAATTTTTGGATGAACTGGCCTCGAAGATGCCGAACATCGCTGACATCGGCCAAAAGATTTTGAATAC
Source organism: Candidatus Hydrothermota bacterium (assembly GCA_003645975.1). Taxonomy (GTDB): domain Bacteria; phylum Hydrothermota; class Hydrothermia; order B15-G9; family B15-G9; genus B15-G9. The sequence goes on from QNDP01000019.1 coordinate 999, forward strand.
CATAGTTGAGGACCCGCCTTCCAACATGTCAGATGGGGGAGTTGTAAAAAGTGGTGTGAACCAAGCGCTTGACGAACTGCGTTACCTCGCACAGCATGGCAAGGAAAAATTGCTTGAACTCGAACAGCGCGAGAAGATTCGCACCGGCATCCCGACTCTGCGCATCGGCTACAACAATGTCTTTGGCTATTACATCGAAGTTTCAAAAAGTTACGCCAATCGTGTGCCGAAACACTATATCCGCAAACAGACTTTGACCAATGTGGAGCGGTATTACACGGATGAATTGAAGCGCTTGGAAGAGAAGATATTAGGCGCTGAAGAGCGCGCCGTCAGGTTGGAACAGGAGATCGTGAACGAACTCAGAGGACTTATCGCTGAGAGGATCGACGATTTTAAATCGGTAGCGGACATTGTTGCTGAGATCGATCTTGATCTGTCGCTTGCGGAAGTGGCTCGACGAAACCGTTACACTCGACCAGAAATCGTTGAGGATGGGATAATTTCGATCAAAGACGGACGACATCCTGTAGTTGAGGTGATGTCTCAAGAGCCGTTCATCCCGAACGACACCGAGATGGATCTCCAAGAGAACATGATCTTCATCATCACGGGGCCGAACATGTCCGGAAAATCCACTTACCTGAGACAAGTGGCTATGATAACGATACTTGCGCAGATGGGCGGATTTGTGCCCGCTGCAAGTGCAAAAATCGGGATAGTCGATCGGATTTTCACACGGATCGGCGCATCTGACGATTTAGCTCGCGGCGTGTCAACTTTCATGGCGGAAATGATTGAGACAGCGGAAATTCTGCACAATGCGACTCGAAAAAGTTTGATAATTTTGGATGAGGTTGGGCGCGGCACATCGACATACGATGGGATTGCAATCGCTTGGGCTGTAGTCGAATATTTGGCAACTCGTGTCAAGGCAAAGGCTTTGTTCGCAACCCATTACCATGAACTTTCAGAACTTGGCAAAAGGCTTTCGGGAGTAAAAAATTACACGGTTGCAGTTAAGGAATGGCAGGATGAGGTTATCTTCCTTCGCAAGGTTGTTCCGGGTGAAACTGATCGAAGTTATGGGATTTATGTTGCTAAACTTGCCGGTTTGCCAATGGAAGTGATTAGGAGGGCTTGGGAGATTTTAGAACAACTTGAGCGGCGCGGTCGTGCGCTCAAGCCTCGTCGCTCGTATCGAGGCGCTCAACTCTCATTTTTCCAAGAGATCGACCCGATCCGTAAGAAAATCATGGATTTGGATTTAGATTCGATGACGCCCAGAGAGGCGCTTGAGTTCCTTTACAAAATCAAGGAGGAAATCGGCAAATGATAAAATGGCTTTTTAAGCGACTCGGTGGGATTTGGGGCAATGAAGTGGCCGTTGATCTTGGGACTGCACAGACCCTGATTTATGTGAAAGGTCAGGGGATCGTTTTGCGCGAACCTTCGGTCGTCGCTGTCGATGAACGCACCGGTGAACCGCTGGCAGTCGGAATCGAGGCCAAAGAGATGCTCGGAAAGACGCCAAAAGGCATCATCGCCAAAAGACCTATGAAGGACGGCGTGATAGCAGATTTCGAGCTCGTTCAGGAAATGCTTTACATTTTTCTCAAACGCGTGTTGAAAAAAAGTTTGATCATTCGTCCGAAGGTGCTCGTGGCCGTCCCATCGGGTATAACGGAGGTCGAAAAGCGGGCGGTTAGGGACTCTGCTGAAAATGCCGGTGCTCGTGAAGTCCTTCTGGTGGCAGAGCCAATCGCCGCTGCCGTAGGAATTGGACTGCCCATCGAGAAACCCACCGGAAACATGATCGTTGATATAGGTGGTGGAACGACGGAGATCGCCGTTATCGCACTCTCGGGCATCGTAACGAACACATCGATTCGTGTGGCTGGCGATGAGATGGACGAGGCGATAGTCAACTATGTAAAACGCAAATATGGACTTATCATCGGCGAACAGACTGCTGAACGCGTAAAGATCGAGATCGGAAACGTTTTTCCTCAACTTGAGGAGCGCAAAATGGAAGTTCGAGGGATTGACCTTGCTGGCAGACCTAAAACCATTGAGTTGAGTTCAAAAGAGGTGCGTGAAGCACTGCGTGAACCTGTGATGCAGATAATCGAAGCGATCAAAAAAGCGCTTGAAGCCACTCCTCCAGAACTTGCATCCGACATAATCGATCGCGGTGTCTATCTTTCTGGTGGTGGTGCACTTCTGAAGGGACTTGATGCCCTCATCCGTGAGGAAACCAACTTGCCCGTCAAAGTTGTCGATAACCCGCAGGAATGTGTAGCACTCGGAGCCGGCCGCATCCTCGAAGACCTTGAGAGATACGAGAAGGTCATTTTAAAACCACAGCATAGGCACACCTTTCTGCGATGAAGGGAAGCATTTGGAACTTTGGATTGGCAGTTGCAATTTCATTGGCGCTCATAGTGTTCAGTCCGATAAGGTTTTTCATCCACTCGATAATGATCCAGACCCTCTATGTCCCTGTTTTGGAAGCTGAAGCTTTTGTCAACGCTTTGGTTACAGCAAAGGCTCAAAGAGACAGCCTGAGTCTCGAAAATGCCCATCTTTTAAAGATTTTAGGCATCTACAAGCGTGCACTTTATCGACGGAGGCTCAGGAGTAGCATAAACCCGACGCTGGCTCGATGGAGTGGAATTCCGGCGGATGCGTTGGCGTTCGAGCCGCTCGGCATCCCTGCAAAAGTCGTCTTGAACAAAGGTTGGATTGACGGCGTTCGTAAGGACAGGCCTGTGATAGCTTATGGCTCTCTTGCTGGTAAAATCTTTGAGGTGGCTCGAAATTCATCGTCGGCTATCACGGTTCACAATCGCAGATTGAAAGTTGCTGCGATAATACCCCGAAGCGGCGTTCTGGGCGTGTTTGAGGGAGGCACATTCATGCTTCACTATGTGCCGAAATGGGCGGATGTGCGTGTCGGAGATACGGTTGAGACTTCGGGCATAGGCCCTATCTATCCCTACGGTATTCCGATCGGTGTGGTTGAGAAATGCGATACTTCCGGCGGCGTTCAAGGCATGTTTATGGATGTCAGGGTGAAGCCTTTTTATGACTTCACCCAAAAAGCTGTGTTCGTGATTTTGCGATGAAGGTGTTGATTTTGTTGATAATGGCATTCATAGCCTCAAGTGTCGAGGCTCGGTTTGCTCAACCAACGTGGCCTGATTTCACCTTTGCCATCCTATTTGCGCTTTTCATCTATTTTGACTTCACTACGGCATTGGTGATCGCTTTGATTTTCGGGATAATGCGCGACGGATTGAATCCCGGATTGTTGTGGATTTCTCCTTTGGCCTTCAGCATAAATGCGTTCATTGTTCAGGGCCTAAAAAAATATTTGAACATTCAAGTTTGGCCGGCGCTTCTCCTCTACATCTGGCTCACCGATGTGCCATACAGAATTGCGATCTTCACAATTTACGGCGTCCGATTCGATTGGATCTCCATCGGTGTATCGGTCTTATTCACTGGAATTTTGGGCGTGTTGCTGATAAAGTGGATTCTGCGATGAACGAGACCATCAGGTTGAAGGTTACTTTGGCATTTTTGGGTTTGATTTCGCTTGCCTTTGCCATCCGCCTTTTTAAGATTCAAATTCTTGAGTTTAAGGAATATCGTGAACTTGCAAAACAGAACTACATCAAGGCCTTAAAGATACCGCATTTAAGGGGAAGGATACTCGATCGGAACGGGCATGTCATCGCTGAGTGGACTCCAAGTTTCAGAATTTCCGTCATAGCCGAAAAGGTCGAAAAGGAAGAAATTCTTGAACTCTCAAGGTTTCTTGATATTCCGGTTGACCTCTCGAGACTCTCCACAGGTCCCGGTTATATCCCGATTTTTGACGATGTGCCGATGGAGAAGATTTTGAAACTCCAAGAGGTGGCAGACCGTTTCCCTTGGGCAGTAGTAAGTCCTTATCCCAAAAGGAATTACATATCGGACTCCGTATTGGCTCGCGCTATCTCGCATGTCGTCGGATATGTCGGTGAGGCGTCCGAAAACGACATAGCGACAGGTAGATACTCACTCGGTGATTATCTGGGCAAATATGGAGTCGAAAAGCAATACGAGAGCATCCTCAGAGGGCGAGACGGTTATAGATTTTTCGCCGTAGATGTGCATGGCAGGATCATTAAGGCCGACCCTCGTCCGATGATACCTCCGGAGAAGGGACACGATCTGATCCTCAGCATCGACTTGGATCTGGAACGGTTTATCGATTCCTTGTTTGAGCCTTATGAGGCAGGCGCATGCGTTGTCCTCAACGCCAAAACCGGTGAGGTGCTTGCACTTTACTCGAAGCCCGGTTTTGATCCCAACAAGATGTCTTTTGGTTTGACCTTCTCCGAATGGCTTGAGCTGATAAACTCTCCTCAAAAACCGCTTTTGAACCGTGCAATTTGTGGAAGATATCCCCCCGGTTCGATTTACAAGCTTGTTTCCGCCGTCATAGGTCTCGAAGTTGGGGTTTTGGACTCGTCAAAGAGATTTTTGCCGTGTTATGGAAGTTTCAGGTTTGGCAGGCGCGTCTGGCGATGTTGGCGGCCAGAGGGACATGGCAGCCTTGATCTGCCCCATGCCATTGAACAGTCATGTGATGTCTATTTTTATCAAGTTGGCATAGCCATAGGACTTGAGCGGTTTTTGGATTATTCGCAGAAATTGCCATTGGCAATCAAAACGGGTATAGACCTTCCGGGCGAATGCACAGGTTTTATTCCGACAATTTCTTGGTATGAAAAGACTTATGGCAAAAGAGGGTTCGGTCCGGGCAATGTGCTCAACCTTGCTATCGGGCAGGGCGAAATCCTTCTGACACCGCTCGAAATAGCCACTTTTACTGCCCTAATCGCAAGGGGTAAAGTTCCGCGTCCTCATGTGGTTCATGAGATCGAGGGGCTTGGTCCGCCAAAAGTAGATACATTAGTGCTACCAGTTGATACGACAAAACTTGGGCCTGTGCGTTATGGCATGTGGTTGGTCGTCAACGGACTTCATGGAACTGCAAGGTGGAGCCGCCCGTTGACGGTGGAGGCGGCTGGAAAGACCGGCACAGCGCAAAATCCACATGGCGAAGACCATGCCCTTTTTACGGTTTATGCACCGTATAGCGACCCCGAAATTGTTGTTACAGTGGTTGTTGAAAATGCAGGGCATGGAGGCGCTGTCGCCGCCCCCATAGCAAACAGGGTTGTTGACTATTATTTTGAGAAGTTAAGGGCATCCCTTGCAGCAGCAACCGACACCACACATTGAACGCCACCCTTCAAAAAAGGTTCATTTTTAGAACCTCTTGATATGAGAAAGACGGCATTTTTGGTCTATCCTTTTGGATGGACTGTTTTTATTTTAAGGAGCCAATTTATCAAGTTGTTTAGCAAATCATTGTCAATAGGTGGGTCACTATCTCCTGGCGGTTTTCAATTTTCAATCGTTGATCCCCTCCTGCCCTTCGGTTTGGTCTTTTTTCAAATCAGTCTTATCGTTGGTCTCTTTCACCCTTTGATTCTCGTTTTTTTCGATGCTTCTGATAGAATGATGGATTAGGTTGAAGTCTTTATCGAATAGGAAAGTCTCTATCCCCTGTTTCGATGGCGATGTGTATTTTGCGAAGGTGATCCTGAATTTTCGCAAAAATTTTAAATCGAGCATAACCCCTCCTATCAAGGTCTTGACTTTCCAAAGGAGAAATTTAGCCCCATGAAAAGACGCAAGATGGTGGAAACATCCGAACCGTATTATCTCCAATATCTTATTTGTCAATCCAATATGCTGTATCAGCATGATCTGACTCCTATTTTGTGGCAACTTATAGCTTGATAACCCATGCTTCAAGGTATCAAAACGGCTACCTTATCCCCTTGTTTTGGACGGGTTCAATAAATTTTGGAAGGATTTAACGGAGGAAATTGAATAAGTTTTGAGAAAAACGGTCCCCCCAATTTTTCCTTTGCTTCGCTTATTCTTCAAAGATCTTGGCCAGCAGCTCAGCTCGGCGTTGGACACCCACTTTTTTATAAATAGACCGAACTATTTTCCTGATAGCGTGAATGGTTGTTCCGCGTTCACGAGCTATCTCCTTAAGATCATATCCCCGAACGAGTTTATGAATTACGAACTCCTCTGATGGGGTGAGATCATAATTTTGAACTAAATTATTGATAATGAACCGCAAGGCATACTTCGATAGGCTCTCAGTGAGGCTCAGGTGATTCGCCAATCTGATAGCCAGTGTTATAAATGGGATTAGTGCTTTGAGTCTCCGTTTTTCGGCTTTTGTAAACTTTCCTTTTTTGTGAAGGCTTATAAATCCGAGATAGCGGTTTTCTAAGGTGAAATTAAGGATTATCTCGTCATAACCTTCTAAATTTAGGTTCGCAAGCTTAAGGAGTTCGTCTAAAACGGTTCGTGTAATCTCCTCGGCAGGGATGTATCTATGACTTTTATCCTCCTTACCGAGAGGCTTATCCCTGACAGGTTCTGGCAGTTCCGTCTGTTCACTTGTCCGCACAAATTGGATGTTGACATCTTCGGGATATCCTATTTTTTGTGAAGGTTCTTCTGGTGTGATGAAAACGATAACATATTCTGCCGAAAACATATCGTGAAGCATAATCTTGAGTCTTTTCATAAGTTCGTCGCTATTTGGAGCTTCTGCAACATCATTCTGGTAATTTAAAAACTTCATTTACAAGGCACCTCCTTTTGAATTTTTCGCTTCCATGTTACTCGACCCCCCTGAAGGTCATCTGTCAATTTCAACAAACCCGATACTCGAGCATATCCACCGTCGCCTTCACTTTTTAGCAAACTCGTTTTTTAGTTTAATGGATGAAGAGGAAGACCAAACACATTCTTTAATTAGGAACTTAGTAAATTCGACTTCAGCGCGATATAATTTACATGCCATGAGGACAAAATATCTTGGGATTATTTTAATTCTGTCGATATTTGCGGTCTCGTCTGCTGCCATCGCCCAAACACGTCTCAAAAAGAAATGGATCCGCGAGGCGATGTTTTACAAAAAGCTGCCCGATGGCTCTGTTAGATGCGAGCTCTGTCCCCGCAGGTGCATAATTCCCGAAGGCGAAAGGGGATATTGTCAGGTGCGCTTTAACAAAGGCGGTGTCCTTTACACAATGACCTATGGAAATCCTGCCGCTGTCCACATCGATCCGATTGAAAAAAAGCCATTTTTCCATTTCCTACCCGGCTCAAAAGCCCTGTCGATAGCCACTGCCGGCTGCAACTTGAGATGTAACTTCTGCCAAAACTGGCAGTTATCGCAGACAACGCCAGAATATACCCGAAATTATGACCTTCCACCCGATTCAGTCGTCGCAATTGCCAAACGCACCGGCTGCCAAGTGATCGCTTACACTTACTCTGAACCGACCATCTTTTACGAATACATGTATGAAACGGCCAAGCTTGCACATAAAGCTGGAATAAAAAATGTGATGTTGACATGTGGCTACATTGAACCTGAACCACTGCGCGAACTCGCAAAATACCTCGATGCCATTGACATCGATCTAAAAGGCTTTTCCGATGATGTGTATCGATACATCGGCAAAGGCAGGCTCAAGTATGTCCTGCGAACCGCAAAAGTCGCTAAGGAAGCAGGCCTTTGGATCGAAATCACCTATCTTGTGATACCCACATTGAGCGACAGCGAGGAGCAGATTCGCAGAATGGCGCGCTGGGTGGTCGAGAATCTCGGCGACACCGTGCCCGTCCATTTCCTCAGATTCTATCCGCACTACAAACTGACAAACTTACCGCCTACACCGGTCTCAACGCTTGAAAGGGCCATCCAGATCGCCAAAGAGGAAGGTCTTAAGTTCGTTTATATCGGCAATGTGCCGGGACATCCTGCGGAGAACACTTACTGCCCAAGATCGGGCAAAGTCGCTATAAGGCGTCGAGGTTTCTTCTTGATCGAAAACAAGGTTGACAAAAACGGTTATGTCAAAGAGTGCGGTGAAAGACTTCCGGGAGTCTGGAAGTAACTTGAGTCAAATTGTCCCGATAGACTCGAACAACTTCTTTAGAGAAATCATTGGAAAATGGGAAATAAGCGTCTTGCCGAACGATTGCAAAGTTTTTGGCAAGATTTCAATGGTCAAAATGGTGTTCCTTTCTAACTCGTTGAAAAATTCTCCAAAAAGGAGGTCAAAATCATGGGATTCTTTATCACCGACATGGACTCCATCAAACAAGGTAAGACAACAGACATCTATTTCAAGCGCACAGAGACCATTTTGCGCTCCAAAGGGGTTCATAAAAAAGTTGTTGCAGAATTCACTGCGTCGAAGTTGCCCAAAAACTACGAATGGGCTGTTTTTGCAGGTCTGGAGGAGACCTTGCAGCTTTTGGAGGGCAAACCGATAGACCTTTATGCCTTACCAGAAGGGACTATCTTCAGATCCAGAGATGTCAATGGGATACCTGTGCCGGTAATGATGATTGAGGGCGACTATGTGGAGTTTGCGATCTATGAAACGCCTGTGCTCGGCTTTATCTGTCAATCTTCCGGCATTGCGACTAAAGCGGCACGTGTCAGGGTGGCAGCCGGCGAATGCCTTGTCCTCTCCTTCGGCATCAGACGGATGCATCCTGCAATTGCGCCTCTGATCGACCGAAACGCCTACATCGGTGGATGCGACGGCGTATCAAGCATAATCGGAGCCGAGACCATCGGACAACCGCCCAAAGGCACTATGCCACACTCTCTTATCATCGTCATGGGTGAGGAGGAGGCATGGCGCGCCTACGATGAAATTATGCCGCCAGAAGTTCCTCGAATAGCTCTGATCGATACCTATGGTGATGAAAAGATGGAAGCCGTTAAGGCAGCCGAAACATTTAAAAATTTACTTGCCGTCCGACTCGATACACCGGGTTCGAGAAAGGGCGATTTCCCGGCCATAATTCGAGAAGTCCGTTGGGAACTCGATGTCAGAGGCTATAAGGATGTCAAAATTTTTATTTCCGGTGGCCTCGATGAATACTCGATCCCGCCATTGAGAGAAGCCGGAGCAACAGGGTTCGGCGTGGGCACCTCGATATCGAACGCTCCGACTATCGATTTCGCTATGGACATCGTGGAGGTCGAGGGACGCCCGGCAGCTAAAAAGGGCAAGTTCGGTGGCCGAAAGAGGGTGATGAGATGCGAAAATTGTGGCGAATTTTTGGTGGTCTCAAAAGGAGAGTCGGCGGAGCAGTGCCCCGTGTGTGGCGGAAACTTGACGGAAGCACACGAACAGTTCATCAAAAACGGAGAGGTCATCAAAGAAATTCCTGATGTTGAAAAACTTCGCTCCTATGTCCTCGAACAAATTGAAAAGTTCGGCCTGAAAATCTGAGTTTTTCGCAAAAAGCAACCCCTTTATTCGTCATAATCCAAAAAATTTGCGTTCTATAGCATTTGTTTTTCCATCAGCTTTCTGACATGTCTTATCAATCAAGTTTGTGAATGTCAATGCGTTATTGTTTTTTAGCATGGCTATTAGATTTTTAATTTGTGGTGTCGGGATAATTGTCGAATTTTCAGCGATATATCCTTCCAAACCCCTTCGTTATGCATCATCTCGATGGTCATCCAATCTTATCGGTGGTTCTGTCGGAAGTCCTTCGTTGAATGAAACTTAAGCCCCACCCTGAGCCCCTCTGAGGGAGAGGGTAGCCAAAGTTTCCCTCCTTTTGGGAAAATCAGGATGGGAGGCAATTCCCTGACGGACAGCTCGTTCGCC
>QNDP01000020.1 GCA_003645975.1 Candidatus Hydrothermota bacterium
TAGTTTATGGCATCTACTACAAGTGGCAGAGTATCAACGAGATACATCCTCCACTTCTCTCGCAATCTCTTTATGTAGGTAAACATCCCTATCCTCAATTCGCTCCATCGCCACTCGCCTGTCAATCTTCGCTGTCTCACTTTGGGTTCTCTATCTAACCCCAAATGTATCAAAGCCTTATAAATCTCCCAGCCCTGAAAATTTCAACATAAAATTTCAATCACAAACAAAATTGCCAACAACTCCTTAGCGTTGACCGCTGAGGAGGATAAGGATTATATTAAACCAGTAACTTTGTCAAAAATAAGGAGGTCGGAAATGGCAAGGTTTGGAGGCGTTAAAGTTACATGGTTTGGACATTCTGCATTTGGGTTGACTTCCGTAACTGGAAAATTTCTGCTGATTGACCCTTGGATAGGGAATCCCTCTGCCACAAGAAATTTCCAAAATCAGATTGAGAGAATTGACCTGATACTGATAACGCATGGACACGGCGATCATATCGGAGATACCATCGCCCTTGCCAAAAAGCATAATCCAACTGTTTTGGCTATCTATGAGGTTGCCAATTATTTGCAGAGCAAAGGAGTCAAGAGAGTGGTTGGAATGAACAAGGGCGGCACTTATGTGTTCGGCGGGATAAAGGCGACTATGGTGGATGCATCTCACTCATCTACAATTATTGAGGGCGGGCGCGCTATCCCCGGAGGCGAAGCAGCAGGCTTTATCGTCGAATTTGAAAATGGATTTAAGGTCTATCACATGGGGGACACGGGCTTGTTCGGCGGCCTCACACTCATAGCAGAGTTTTACAAACCGAACCTCGTGCTCATCCCGATCGGCGGTCTCTTCACCTTCGGACCCGAAAACGCTGCATTTGCCATAAAAATTTTGAAGCCAGATTGGATCATCCCTATGCACTATGAGACTTTCCCAGCTTTGACTGGCACACCACGCGACTTTAAAGAGGCGTTGCCACCTGAATTTAAAGACAGAGTTATCGTCCTTAAGCCGGGTGAGACAGCCGAATAAAGTTCGAGGTGATTTGAGGCTATTCACCTTTTTCCGCTTTCTTTAACTGTTTGAGATTTGAGAAGGTTGAAATTTTGTGATTTCATGCAAACAAGGAGGTAATGTCATGAAGAAAGTGTTGGTAGGTGTGGTTGTGCTTCTATCAATTGCGGTGATCCAAAGCAAAGCTGTCAGTGTCGAGGTGCTGAGCAGATTCGCCTATGGACCTGCGTATTCTGTCGAATACAGTGACCCATACTTGTATTTGTCGGCAGGCAACAGCTTGATTGTGTTGGACATATCGAATCCTGACACGCCTTCAGTGGTTTCTGAGGTCAGATTTGAAGGGTTGCAGGCGCTGGGCTATGGGATCAAAATCAAAGGAAATTACCTTTACGCAGCACTTTACGATTACGGTTACGGGATTGTCGATATAAGCGATCCGACGGCGCCGCAGATCGTCTATATGGAACCTTACCCTATGCGCATGCTCGCAGCGGATGTCTCAGGCGATTACATGTATGTCGCAGCGGTTGACAGTGGCCTTGTGGTGATCGATGTGTCCGATCCATTGGCTCCGAACATCGTTCGCACAGTTCCGACCTCTGCGGAAGCCACAAAGCCATTTGTTATCGATACCTTGCTCTTTGTTGCAGCGGCAGGTGGTGGCGTCGATGTCTTCTCGATAGCGGATCCTGCTTCTCCGCAGTTCATAACGAACCTTTACAGCAGCGGTGGCGATGTCTTCAGCGTTTTCGTTCGAGACACCCTCGCATTTTTGGCGGCAGGTAGAGCCGGCATCCTTATCTTTAACATTGCTGACCTCTCATCTCCGTCACTCATAGGAACTTACGACACACGCGGAAGCGCCTATGATGTCAAAGTCATCGATACGCTCCTTTATTACGCAGATTGGAGTAAAGGGGTGGGAATCCTCAACATAGCAGACCCGACAAATCCAACTTACATAACAGGTTTTGACACCGACGGCTATGCACGGTGGATAGAAATCGTCGGCGACCGACTTTATGATGCCGAAAAGAAGGGCGGCCTGAAAATATTTGACATTTCTGACCCATCTTCGTTTGCGCTCTCAGGCTCATTCTTCACAGGAAACTGGGTATGGTGTGTGGCGTCCTACGACCGTGAGGTCTTTGTATCCGGTTGGGCCACAGGTTTGGAGAAATATGATGTCAGCGACTTCTCAAATCCTCAGCTTGTCCAGAGGAACGAGGGACTCCTCTCGCACAGCATGGCGATGGATGTCGAAGCCGATGAAAACTATGTGTATGTTTGTGGTGGACGTGATGGATTCCTCATCATCGATAAGAATGACCTGTTCAACATAATCGGCGCATCCAGCATATCGTCGGCCTACGCTGTGGAACTCAAGGACACTCTGGCGTTCGTGGCACTTTCGACAAGCGGCGTTGCCATCCTGAACCTCGCTGACCCGACCACCCCGCAGATCGTAACACAGTTCAACACCAATCAGTTCGCTTATGAGCTGCAACTTGTCGATACACTCCTTTATGTGGCAGACAAACGTGCCGGCCTGAGTATCTACAATGTCGCTGACCCCACAAACCCGGTTTTGGTCTCAAATGTTGCACTTAGCGACAGCGATAATGTCTATGACATACTTGTCAATGATACGATAGGCTATGCTGCGGATTATAACAGAGGGACACCGATAATCAATCTTGCCGACCCGACCGCACCGTTTGTCATAACGACCATTCCCGCAATTTACAAAGTCCGTGATGTCGATCTCATCGGAAATTACCTCTTTGTCTCTGAGGAGGATAGCGGTGTCTATGTGTATGATGTTAGCGATCCTGCCTCGCCAGTTTATGCCACAAAAATCTTAACGGCCGATGTGGTTTGGAAGATCAGGAGGATGGAGGACACGCTGCTAATTTTCGCCGCAAGAGGCAGCGGAGTTTATATCGTTCACCCCATTCTCTTCAACATAAATGAAAATGATGGAAATAGACATGCCGAGGGCATTATGATAGTTCCAAGCATGGTCAACGACGGCCGAGTCATTGTGAAGCTCTACACACCTGAGCCGACGAATGTTGAACTGTCGCTTTACAACGAAGCCGGCAGATTGCTCAAAAGGTGGCACTCGAACGGGATGATTGCATCCGGTGAGCACAGCATCGAATTTGACCTCTCGAACACCGCTCACAACGGGGTCTATCTACTGAGAGGCAGAGTCGGAAACCGGGATGTCTCGCATAAGATTTTGATTCTCAGGTAAGAGCACTGAATACGGGGGAGGGCTTCTTAGGCTCTCTCCCGTTTTTTATTTCCATGAAAATTCATTCCGTCCAATTCAAAAAATCTTGCAAAAAGGAGTGATGAGATAGGTCATGAAGGTGTTGATAGTGAACAACGGACAAATTGACGAAAAATTTGTAAAGACAATTGTAGAGAGACACGACACAGTAATAGCTGTGAGCGAAGCACTTAAAAAATTGATGGATTTGGGGATAATGCCACAAATAGCGGTCGGAAATTTCAAGTTCATGCCCCAAGAGGATGTCGATGAGCTGGAGTCAAAGGGCCTCCAATTCTTTAAGTTTCCATTACACAAGGACAAGACGGATGTGGAAATAGCTGTATTGAAAGCCAACGAAATGGGAGCTTACGAGATTTCGTTGACCGGAACGGTCGGCACACGAATAGATCATCAGTTGGCAAGCTTTCAACTCCTGGCACATCCGGATATTTCGGTCCCTCTGAAGATCGTGGAGCCGCGTTTCGAGGCGTTTGCTGTGCGCAACAGAATCGTATTCGATACGGAACCAGGCAACCTTATCTCATTGATTCCTTTGTCCGATGAAGTAACTGACATTTGGACTGATGGCCTTTCTCAAAATCTATACGGAGAGAGGCTTATATGCGGTCTTTCCAGAGGTATCTCAAATAAAGCGGTTTCACCGACGGTCGAAATAGCAATAGGAAGGGGCATTCTTCTGGTGATTCACTTTCTCAAAAGACAGGAGTAACTCGTTCTAACTTATGGACTTCCCATATTCAAACAAACCCCCGGCCTTAAGAATATCGATTTGCACTTTGCTCGGCTTTTTGCATTTAATCTTGGTTCCGTCTGCCTTCACGATCTCGCCGGTCTCAAAGTCGATTTCGACTACTTCCCCGTGTCTCAGAATGCCGTTGGCAACCGCATCCTCGACATCCGGACACTCAAGTATCGGGAGAGCCGAATTGATGGCGTTCCTTTTGTAAATCGCCCCAAAAGATGGAGCTACAATTGCCCCTATTTTCAGAGCTTTAAAACACGAAACGGCATGTTGGCGGGAGGAGCCTGCGCCGAAGTTATGGCCTGCTACTATGATGTCGTTCTCTTGTGCAAGCTCTGGAAAATTTTCATAACCTTTTAGGTTTCCGAAGGCGTATTTTGCCATCTCGTTTTCGTCGGTGATATGCAGATAGGCGTTGTGATAAATCTGATCGGTGTCTATGTCTTTGATGAGTTTGCCATTTTCGTCCACGATTAGAAAAATTCTACCTTTTATCTTCATTTTGCACCTCCAGTTTTAGAGAAATTTGACGCTTATTATTATCGAGCCTTGAACAACGAGGGCAACTGTTGAGATGAACGAAACGCATTGGGGAGGCGAATGCCAAATGGACGGAGTAATACTCGCCGGTGGAAAAAGCACCAGAGTCGGAAAAGATAAGGCGCTTTTGAGGTTCGGGGGTAACCTCTTGATTGAACTCATCTTCCTCAACATAAAAGACCTGTTTGAAAGGGTTGTGATAGTTGCCAATCCCGTGAACATCACAAGACTCAACTCACTGTTTTACAATCAAATAAAATCGAGAAAGGTGCAGGTTATCACGGACATTTTGCCCGAAAAAGGGCCTCTTGGAGGTATTTATAGCGGGCTTAAGGCATCCGAATCAGACAAAGTCTTTGTTTTGGCGTGCGATATGCCCTTCACAAATCAAAAGCTCATTCGTTACATAGTGTCGCAGTCTGAGGGCTATGATGTCGTCGTGCCACACACATATCGCGGATTTGAGCCGCTACATGCCGTTTACTCAAAATCAGCTCTAAAAGTCATAGAAGAACACTTGAGACACAACAAGTTAAAGGTTAGCAGCATCTTCGGAAAGTTGAAGGTTAGATTTATCGAGGAATGCGAAATCAGGAAATTCGATCCCAATTTAATGTTTCTGAATAATTTGAACACAAAGCACGAACTAAAGAAATTCGCTATGCAAAAAAGCGGTTTTAAAATTCCTGCCTCGCTATGAGCCTTCTTGCAGCATCTCCAGCTTGTATCATCAGATCGACATCCCTGTCAGCCGACTGTCCTGTCTCCTCCTGCAACTGCCTGCCATCCTTAACCGAGTAGAGTTTCAGTCTGAACAGGACGTCCTCACCGGATTTGTTCACCTCACCGAAAACGAAATAGTCGGCGCCGATAGTTCGTGCTACCCTAAGACACAGGCCGACATCGACGATCTCCATAGTTGGTCCTGCTTCGCGCTGAAGCGCATCGTTGACCGTCGCAGTTGAAATGAGGTCGATTCTCGGCGAATTCTCGAGCGCAGAGGCTATGAACCCTTGAAGTCTTGTGCCAAGATTGACTGCACGGGCGTTCTCGTCCTCCTTGAGCGGGAAGACTGCGACTTTGGGCTTTGCGATCGAGGTCGTGTCGATGGCCACAAGATATTCCTTGTTAAGCTCTTGGATCACGAGGTCGGTGAAATCGTCCTCCGTGTTTCCGTAAAGCACGACGCCCGAAGAGACATCGAGGACAAGATCGTATTTCAAGCTCTTGGCCAGATCTGTGATCACGGAATCGACCTTTCTGACAAATGGCTGCACTATCTCTCGTTTTTTTCGTTCAAACTGGCCGTTTGGACCCCAGATAGAGTTCCACAGCCCCTTGTATTCCTCTTCCTTCTGCTGGATTTCCTGTTCCTTTTGGAGTTTGGCCTCGTCGGACAGCATCGGCTTCTCCTGCTCATAGGCGGATTTCATGCTGTCGATGATGTGCTTGACGCTGTCGAGCTGAGCCTGCCACTGGCTGACAAAGGAATTCAGTTGATTTTTGGCGTTTTGAAGGTCTCGATACTCTTTGAGCACGCGATTGACATCGACAAAACCTATGCGTATCTCCTTAGCTTTCAAGTCGTTAAGTGTAGCCAGAGCGATAAAAACGACTAATGTCTTGACAGCCCAACCTTTCATGGTCATCCCCCTATCAATCTGGCACATTTGGAACAAAGTCTTGTCCATGGTAAAAGTTTTAGTCGCTCGCGCTCAATTAGATTGCCGCATCGCTCACACAGCCCATATTTGCCTTGCTCTATCCGTTTTAAAGCTTCGTCGATCTCCCTCACTATTTGCAATTCATGGTTGGCAACTTGAAGCTTAAAGAATTCGTCGAATGAAACCTGAGCCCAGTCCTCGAGGTCTTTCGGTTCCTGCCAACTGTCGCCTATCTTCTGTTCCACCTTTTTTATGCGCATCAAGGACTTCCAAATCCGTCTTTTCTCTTTGAGCAACAATTCACGAAATTTTTGCAGTTCCTCCGGCTTCACTTCTCTTACCTCCAATGTGGAATTTGTTCAAAAATATGCCGTTTTTTCAAAAATGGTCGAAGACAAGATGCTCGACCGCCGTCCTTTCGGCGACTATGGTGTTGTTACCACAACGAGTTTGTTAACACGGTCTATCGTGCCGTCCGCGTGGACAACTTTTAACTGAACTATGTAAAGTCCGAGGGGGACAGGCGCCCCGATTTCATCGTCGCCGCGCCATACCTCGTTCAAAGGCGCTGTTCGTCCCTCGTAAAGCGTTTTGACCAAGCGGCCTTTGGAATCCAGAACCCTGAGTGTGTAACGCGCTTCCTGTGGCCCTTTGACCGTTATGTTCAAGACCTCACCGAGATCAGGTGCGAATATGTTCGGTGAGACCAAGAGTTCAGGCTTTTCGGCGTAACCGCCTTCGCCGATCCATCGGATATCGGACTGGAATCTTGGAAGCAACTGATAGCCAGCAGTATATGGCTCCTCAGAGTCGTATTGACCGCCTATCCCGACGATCTCGAACAGCTCTCCGACACGCACATCCGACAGGTCGATGCCTGTGGTGTTATAGACATAGATGTCGATCGGTGTTACGCCGTTCCAAAGCTGAAACTTCTGGCCTGCGCCTGCACCCACAGGTGTGCTTGCGACTTTACCGCTGATTTTGATCAAAAAGCCCTCGTATCCCTCCGAAAGTGGCTCCGACACACGGAGTTCTATCGGTTCCGGGAGCGGATAGTCATCGGCCAAGACCGTGATCCCGCCGTTCGACACGTCGATCTCCGTAACACCGTTGTATTCCTTGACTTCTCCAGCAACCCTCACCAGTTGACCGAGCTGAAAACTGCCTCCAGAACGGGAATAGATGTTCACACCGCCCGTCGGATCCTGAATCCAGATCGAGAGCCAATCCGATGCGAAAACGCCCGACGGCGCAGTTACAACTCCGATCGATGTAACCATCTGCCCGACCATCCCTGAAGACACGCCGTCAGCACCCGGAGTTTGCACCTTGCCAAGCATCACATAAGGCACGGTAGAATCGGCACTTTCGATAACAAAAAGCGGCTGAACCGCTATCGGCTGGAAATCGTCGCCGTTGACCGATGTGTTCGCCGTGAAGTGCGTCTCCGCAGCAATCGAATCGAGCTGGACATCGTGGAGGATCAGAACGCCCGAATCGCCGACATGCAGCTCGAATCCGGTCAAAACGATTTCACCTGTCGGCAAAATCTCCAAATCTGCGGTGTCAAATCCGGCTTCGAGTTCCAACGAGCCGCTCCATGTCATAAGCGACTCCGGCGGCAAAGCGAGCATGAAACCGCGAAGCGTCCCGAAATCAGGCCAAAGCACGATCTCGATGTCCACGAGGTCGTTGACAAATCCGATGTAGGGCATTGCGACGGCGATTCCGCTTCCGCTTGTTGTAACGACCTCAAGCTCAGGGAGTTCAGGGATTTCGATCGGCGTGCCGGTCGCCGCCGTCCGAACGGCCACCTGATAGGTCTGGCTGTTGCCGCTGATCACAGGTGTCAGGACATTGCGGATCACAAGCTGCCCTGTCTCGTTTTGATCAACCGAGACATTTGAGACGGTTATCGTCAGACCATCGATGTCGATCTCGGCGTCCTCAAACTCACCAACTCCATCAACCGATTCAAATGCAAAGCCTTCAGGAAATTCGACGACGACCGTTGTGATGGGAAGCGGGCCTGTTCCCTCGAAATTGAACACGATTGAATCGATGGATGTGTTGGACGGCAACCTGTTCGGCTCAAACCATGCGATGCCAGTGCCGTCGGTGGGCATGACGACCAACTGCGGAGGGTTGGGTATTGGCGCAGGTGTGCCTGTGCTCGAAGTCCTCACGGTTACCGTGTAGGTGTCAGGTTCCGAAGGTGTGCTCATCCCGTAAAGCACCAGTTCGCCTGTGTCCCCTGTCGCCACTTCGACGCCCGATATGATGATAAAAGTTCCTGCGTGCGTTATGGATGCACCCTCAAAGGCTGAGCGTCCGACGACGGAATCAGCAGCAAGTCCCTGTGGCAGCGTGATGTCAACTCGGCGGATCGTATCGACTACCCCTCGAAAATAGAAAACGACGCTGTCCACAGTGGAGTTCGCAGGCAGGACATTCGGTTCAAACCAAGCTTCACCTGTGCCGTCAGCGGATTGGATGATGTCGAAATCGCCGCGCGGCTCGATCTTAAACTCGCCATAGGAATAGCCGACAGGGCCTTTGATGGCCAAAAGTGTATCGTTCAACTGCGGTTGGTAGCTGTAAGGGAACCCGCTGTGAATGAGCACGGGACCACTGCCGTCATCGACCTCCCAAAGTCCATAGCCGAGATCGGGATTTGTAACTACAACATGCTGAACCTGCACAAGTACACATTCATAGGCCTCTTGGCTCACCTCGCCCGTCTGCAAAACGACCGGCTGAGGTGGGTTCACTCCACTTGCCAGCACTGTAATATCCTGCAAATCAGAGACTTTTACTTCGGTCAATCCGTAGTATTCATCCACGAGTCCCACCACTTCGACCGAATCGCCGATCCGCACATCCGCTACATCTTCGAATGTGTAAACATAGACGCCATGCCATGCACCGCTCGAATCTTGGACGACAAAGCCGGAGTTGAAAGGCGGATATTGGGCATAAGCTGCGGTTACTATCCCAGTAAACCTAACGCTATCACCGACATAAGGGGAATCGCCGTTCGGATCGCTCGTCTCTTGGATCTGGCGGATTGAAACATCGTGGACTGTGGCGTTAAGCGAGGCAGCCACTGCAAATCCTAACAAAAAAATCCAAAGAAATCTGGGTTTTGACATCGAATTGGCCTCCTTGTTTGGCGGAAATTATAGCGAAACAACATCTAATGCACCAAATCGGGGCGGCATCGATTCATCGAAAGGAAGGATGGATTTTACCAAGCGCCGCCCCCGCCACCGCCGGCGCCGCCACCGGAGAACCCACCACCGGAACCGCCACCACCTCTCGGCGAACTGGTAAGCGAGGAGCCAACCATAGAATTCATGTGAGAGAAGTTGGTGATAGCGACCGTTCGGACACCTGCGGACTCAAATCGTTCATACATCTCCTCGAACACCTCACCCCATTTGTCCTCTTCGCGGAATGCGACGGCGTATGGCAGAATCCGTTTGAACTTATCGAAATTCTCTTCAGCGAGCCGGCGGATGCGGTCTTTTTCGGCTCTTCGGATGAATTCAAGGAATCCCAAGAGCTTACGGAGTTCCTCGACGCCTTTGCGAGTTCGCTTCGGCATTGCCCTGCCGAAGAGGTAAACGATACCACCTGCCAGAAAGCTGGCAAAAGAGAGCTGCATGTTCCAAGGGTTGTTCTGATAAATCGCCAACAAAATCGAGCTGAGGTGTCCAGCAAAGACGATCAATATTGCTATGACTCCAAAGCGCTTCCTGACCTTCTCCGGGTTCTCAACGAAATACCCGCGTTTGGTAAGTCTGCGCATGACATCTTCCTTGATCTTGATGAAGGTCTTATAGAACTCGTTTTTGAGGCTGGAAACGGCGACAGCTCTGTGTCCACTCGACTCGATTTCGGCCAAGAATTTTGCGAACTCCGGTTTCTTTCGCGCTTTCTTGCGAACAGGTTCAAGATCGCCTTTGGTGAAGATGTTGAGCAGGAGAGTTTTTTCGTATTTTTTAACTTTGGGATCGGTCTGCCATTCGGGCTTGAGCTCCTCGATGACAACATCTTTTCCGTTCGGCGTTTCCTTGAGTGCGATGTAGCCTCTGAAGGCGAGGTCGAGTATCTGACCTGAGACATCGCTTGGATCGACCTTTTCGTCGATAAGCCCTCCAGCTTCAATGGGTGTAAGGTCATCGGGCGGATTGTAATAGGGCGCAATTGGTCCGATGTCCTTTTCACGACCTTTACGCCACCAGAGTGAGAACATGTAAGCGAATGCGAAAATCGGTATAGCCCACATCCAGAACTTGCTCACTTTCCACCAAATTTTTGTCAAAAGGCTTGGTCCAGCA